>CALELI010000036.1 GCA_937902455.1 uncultured Prevotellaceae bacterium
CTTACTTTGTTCAAGATATTTGACGCATTATAAAGTCGAAAAGTTGCAGTCGTTACGCCAGTTCGGGATAAGAAAATCTAAAATAATTGAATAAAAAGTTGGTAGTCTGCGATATTTTTCGTAACTTTATAGTTGGAAATCAATAAAATACTCAAAAAGTACCGACTATGACTACCGACCACAAAGTTACTGAAATTTTCTGTGCAATAGATGAATTTTGCAAGAAATTTGATGCTGAGATAGAAAATCAGCCTCTTCTGACTAATGAATGCAAGGCGAGAAGGCATCGCAACGCTCAGCTCTCCGACAGCGAGATAATGACAATCCTGGTTATCTTCCACCTCAGTTCTTACCGCGATTTCAAGCACTACTACGTCAACTGAATCAAGGTTCATCACGCAAAGGACTTCCCTGATGCGGTATCCTACAATCGGTTCGTTGAACTTGAAAGCCGTGTGTTCTTCAAGATGATGTTCTTCCTGAACATGGCAGCATTCGGAAAATGCAGCGGCATAACCTTCGTGGACAGCACAATGATACCGGTGTGCCACAACATGAGACGCAATTTCAATAAGGTGTTCGCTGGACTTGCCACTGACGGAAAAGGCACTATGGGATGGTGCCACGGCTTCAAGCTGCACCTTCTCTGCAATGACAGTGGGGAAATCCTAAGTTTCTGTCTTACACCGGCCAACACCGATGATAGAGATCCTAAGGTCTGGAAAGTCTTTGTCAAGAAAGTATATGGGAAACTATTTGCCGACAGAGGATATATTTCCCCAACGCTCTTTGAGGAACTTTTCAGTCAAGGTGTCCATCTGGTAACTGGACTCAGGAGCAACATGAAGAACAAGCTTATGCCTATGTGGGAGAAGATAATGCTCAGGAGAATATGCATCATTGAGACCATTAACGACCTTCTGAAAAACAAGGCGCAGATTGTGCATTCTAGGCACAGGTCCATAAACAACTTCATCATGAACCTTATTTCAGCACTTGCCTCATACTGCTTCTTCGACAACAAACCGGAGGCACTCAGGGGGGTGTATGTAGAAGAGTCAAAACAGCTTTGTTTGTTCTAATCTTATCCCGAACTGGCGTAGACATTGTACTGAAAATTTTTCAAAAAAAGTTTGAAAATTATTTAGTGTAGTCCAAAAGATTTCGTAACTTTGCAGCGAAGAAGTTAGGTCAGCGCAAGTTTTGAGAGAAAGACATGTATTTCTGGCAGGAAGACATACAATACCTGAAGGGGGTGGGCTCGGCAAGAGCGGCACTGCTGAAGAAGGAACTGGGCATCAACACGGTTGGTGACCTGCTGCACTACTACCCCTACAAGTATGTTGACAGGACACACATCCTGCGCATCCAGGACATTGACGGGAATATGCCTTACGTGCAGATTTCAGGCGAGATACTCTCGATGGAAGGGGTTGGAGCCGGCAGGGGGAAACGGCTGATAGCCCATTTCAGCGACGGATCGGGGGTGGTAGACCTCGTATGGTTCCAGGGGCTGAAATATGCCATGAAAGGCCTTGAACTCCACAAGCAGTACATAGTGTTCGGCACACCGAAGGTGTACGGAGGAAGAATAAACATCGCCCACCCGGAAATCACGGCACAGAACCAATCTACCTGTCCCACCACTTTGGAGGGGAGATCAGGTAAGGTCCCTGTCTCTCTCTCCCTCACGCCGAGCTACAACACCACCGAAAGGATGAAGAACTCGGGCCTCAACTCGGGTGCGATGGGCAAACTGACAGCCACCATGCTCAGCGAGATAAAGGAGCCTCTGAGGGAGACACTGCCACCTTATATCATTGACAAATACCACCTCATAGGGTATGACGAGGCAATACGCAACATACACTATCCCGAGAATGCCATCATCCTGCGTAAGGCCCAGGAGAGGCTGAAGTTCGAGGAACTATTCTACGTGCAGATGAACATCCTTCGATACACCCGCGACAGGATGAGGAAGTACCGCGGAATCATGTTCCCGAAGATCGGTGACGCCTTCAACGACTTCTTCCACACACGTCTGCCGTTCGAACTGACCAACGCCCAGAAACGCGTCATAAGGGAGATACGCAAGGACATGGGCAGCGGAAAGCAGATGAACCGTCTGCTTCAGGGCGACGTAGGCTCAGGCAAGACTCTGGTGGCACTGATGTGCGCACTGATTGCGAAGGACAACGGATGCCAGACGTGCATAATGGCACCTACGGAAATCCTTGCAGAACAGCACCTGCAGACCCTCAGGGCATTCGTAGGCGACATGCCGATAAGGATAGAACTGCTCACTGGCAGTGTGAAGGGCAAGAAACGCGAGGCCATACTGCACGACCTGGTGACGGGAGGGATAGACATCCTGGTTGGCACTCATGCGGTGATCGAGGACAACGTGATGTTCAGCAAGCTGGGGCTCGTGGTCATCGACGAGCAGCACCGCTTCGGAGTGGCACAGAGGGCGAAACTCTGGCAGAAGAACCCCGCCCCGCCTCATGTGCTGGTGATGACAGCCACGCCAATACCGAGGACTCTCGCCATGACCCTTTACGGCGACCTCGACGTGAGCGTGATAGACGAACTGCCTCCAGGCAGGAAACCTATCGACACCATCCACATGTTCGACGCCAACCGTACACCCGTCAACAATCTCATCGCCCGGGAGATAGAGAAAGGCCAGCAGGTGTATATCGTCTACCCCCTCATACAGGAATCGGAGAAGATGGACCTGAAGAACCTGGAAGAAGGATATGAACTCGTGAAGGCCGACTTCCCTCAATACAAGGTGAGCAAGGTACACGGCAAGATGAAGCCGGCGGAGAAGGATGCCGAGATGCAGAAGTTCGCAAGCGGCGAGACACAGATTCTCGTCTCGACCACAGTGATAGAGGTGGGAGTGAACGTACCGAATGCCTCGGTGATGATAATAGAAAGCGCAGAACGGTTTGGCCTCAGCCAGTTGCACCAGCTGAGAGGACGAGTGGGAAGAGGTGCAGAACAGTCGTACTGCGTGCTCATAACAAAATATCAGATTGCCAACGAAACCCGCAAGAGAATCCAGATAATGGTGGATTCCAACGATGGATTCGAGATTGCGGAACAAGACCTGAAGCTACGTGGCCCAGGTGACCTCGAGGGCACTCAGCAGAGCGGAATGGCCTTCGACCTGAAGATTGCCAACCTTGCCCGTGACGGTCAGATCCTGCAGCTGGCCCGCGAAGCTGCCGCCTTCGTGATAGACAGCGACCCCGACGAACACCACCCAGAGAACGGAGTCATCTGGCGCCGACTCCAGGAACTACGCAAGACCAACATCAACTGGGGAGCGATAAGTTAGTCATATTTACCATTTACCATTTACAATTTACCATTTATTCTCCATTTTATCATTTTTCCATTTCACCGTCCACAGGCCAAGGTCCTTGTTCCTCCCCTTTTGAGGGGAGGCTAGGTAGGGTCTTTTTGCCATTTCGCTGACCATTGGTTTAGGAAGTATGTCCAAATTACCAAATCGCCAAATAAATGGTAAATTGTAAATTGTAAATGGTAAATTAGTTAAACACCACGCCTTCCTTTTTCATGCCGTCGATCTTGACGGTGAGAGGCAGTGGGAAGTGGACATGACGCAAGTGCTCCGTTTCTGCCACAGCCGGCAGGGAGTTGAGATATTCCTCATCATAGATGCCGTCACCACGGAAGGTGTTGATGGTGAAATAGCCCACTCCGAAACTCGTGAGGTTCTGGAAGAAATGGGTTCCCTGACTTGGATCCACCTGATAGCCCTTCAGCCCAGCCTCGACTATGATACGGGTAGCAGATATGTTCGGCCACTTCACAGGTATGCCCAGCCAAGGGTCACTACTGCCCCAGCGACCTGGGCCGACAAGGATGTAGCCAGCAGACTTAGTCTCGGGATTCTCGAGGAAGGTGCGGTTTATCTTCTCCACCTCGTCGACTATCTTAGGGTTGTCGGCGGCATTGTAACCAGATGTCTTGACATACACGATGTCCTGAATGTCGTTTATCACACCACAGCCGATGGCATTGTGGCTGCGAATGAGACAGTCTTCGTCAGGTATCTCCGTTATGTCCTCGTTGAGCACCATCTGATTGTCGACCATAGGACGAATCTGGAGGAGGTTGAACTCACCCGTCTTGTCGGGATTGAGCTTCACGGCAAATTCAATCTCCACAGGCCGACGCATCTCTTCCTCACCGTATTTCAGTATGAGCCTCAGGAGTTCGGGAAGCGGGAAGACACCATGCTGGAGCACTCCGGCAAAGGTGATGAGCTTGCGGTTCCTGCCTTCGTAGAACCCGTCGTAGATGGTCTGGTCCTCAGGAATGAAGGTGCTGCATATCCACTGGAGCGAGCCGTCCTTCTCGGCATCGCGCACTGACACCTTGCAGAGGTTGAAACTGTCGTCTGTCCGGAACTGGAGTGGCTGGAAAGTCCTTCCATTCTCGTCCTGACTGATGTCGAGGGCATAGAACCAGGTCTGAGTTTCCCTGAGAGCGATGTCCATCTCGCTCGTCTGGAGTATCTTGTTCGGATGATGAGGACACACACGGAGGGACGTACCTCCGTCGACGATATATTTTCCAAGTCCGAGGGCAAGGTTGACAATTCCCTCGTCGCCCTGTTCCTCGTCGATGGGATAGTAGTTCATGGAACGTGCCACACCCGAGATATTCGGATAGAAACGGTCGCCATACCTGTTTCCAACCATCTCCTGGAGTATCACAGCCATCTTCTCCTGGTCGATGACATTGCTGGTGGCTGTCATGTAGTCCTTCGAGGCACGATAGAACACAGACGCATAGACGCTCTTGATGGCATCGGTGAGGAGCCGCATCCTTATCTCACGGTCGGAGACATAAGGAATCATGTAAGTGGAATAGACTCCTGCAAACGGCTGATAGTGGGCATCCTCGAGCAGTGATGACGAACGGATGGCGAGTGGTTCCTTCACTACGTCCATGAAGGCAAGCACGTCCTCGCGTACTGATTCAGGAAGCCGTGCCTCGAGGAAGTGCTGCAGTATCTCTTCGTCGGGAGCATCACTGAGGGCAATCTGGTAGAGGTCGTTCTCGTCCATGAACTTGTCGAATATGTCGGAGCAGATTACTACCGTCTTCGGAATCACCACCTCTGCCCCTTCGAAGGAATGGAGGTCCTGATGCTTGAGGATGATATGGTCGAGGAACGCCAGGCCTCTGCCCTTTCCTCCGAGCGAGCCTTCACCGATACGTGCAAAGTTGGAGAAGCGGTCGAATCGGTCGCGCTTGAAGGTGGCGACGACTCCGCGGTTCTTCATCTTTCTGTACGACACGATGGCATCGTATATAATCTGACGGTGAGTGTCGACGTCCTGCTGGATGTCCCACGTGATGTGTTTCAGGAACTCTGCAATCGGGAACAAGGCCCTTGAACTGAGCCAGCGCGACACGTTGTTGCGGCTGACGTGGTAAGTGAGCGATTCCTTTGGGAGTATGAATATGTTGTCCTGCAGTTCCTTCAGGTCCTTGATGCGTGCCACGACCTCCATGGTGTCGGGATTGCGGAAGATGAAGTCGCCGAATCCGAAGTATCTCTCCACGAAGTCACGCAGGTCGACATCCATCTTCTTGGAGTCCTTGTTGATGAAACTGGCGCCACATTCCCTGGCCAGTACGGCATTGTCGGCTTCGGAGGAATCCATGATGAGAGGCACGTATGGGTCCTCGGCACGAATGGCCTTCAGGAGCTTGAATCCAGCCTCAGCGTCCTTCTCCTGCGGGTTGTCGGGATTCGACTTCGGCCCGAGAGGGAACTTACAGTCGCTGATGACACCAAGCACATTCTCCTTGAAACGCGAGAAGAGTTCCCATGCCTCATCATAGTCACGGGCAAGTACTATCTTCGGACGTCCCCTCATGCGAAGGGTCTCCAGCTGGGAGTTGAGGGCTTCCGTAGCAAAGGCAAGACTCTGCTGCAACACATATTTATATAGGTTGGGCAGTATGCTCGAATAGTAACGGATTCCGTCCTCCACCACGAGGATCATCTGCACTCCTGCCTCGAGGTCGTGGGCAAGGTTCATCTTGTCCTCCATCAGCTTGATGATGGACAGGAGCAACTCGGTGTTGCCGAGCCAGCAGAACACATACTCGAAGATTGAGAGGTCTTCGTTCTCCATTCGTTTCGTGATGCCGTGAGCAAACGGCGTGAGCACCACGAGAGGGATTTCAGGACGCTGCAGCTTTATGTCCTTCGCAATCGTGAAGACGTCGCTGCTGTCGTTTCCAGGCATACAGATGACGAGCTGTATCCTCTGACTGGCAAGAGCCTCCATTGCCTCCTTCTCGTTGGCTACGAGGAGGAACCGAGGAGGATAGCGAAGTCCCAGATGGGAGTACTCGGCAAAGATTTTCTCGTCGATACGGCCGTCATCCTCAAGCATGAAGGCATCGTAAGGATTTGCCACGAGCAGCACTCGGTAAATTCGTTCCTGCATCAAGTCAACGAACGAAGTATCTCTCAGTTGTAATGTGTTATTGTCCTGCATTGTCGGTTTTGGTTCCGTTTGTTTAGTTTTACAGTCCGAAGAAGGTTGTGAATGCCTTGCAGACATATTCCTGGTCCTTCACGCAGATAGTCTCCCTGCAACTGTGCATTGCCCACATAGGATTTCCCATGTCGACTCCGCGCATAGGGAGCTGAGAGGTGAGGATATTTCCCAAGGTGCTTCCACCAGGACTATCGGAATGATTGACGAAATACTGCACCGGCACTCCTGCCTTCCTGCATATCTCGGCAAACACTGCAGCCGACTGAGCGTCCGTGATGTACTTCTGGTTAGCATTTATCTTAATGACCGGACCACCTCCCATTACAGGATGGTTGGTAGGGTCGTGCTTCTCAGGATAGTTAGGATGGATGGCATGTGCCATGTCAGCACTTATCATGAACGAGCGTTCTACGGCACGGTAGAAATCCTCGTCGGAACCACCGAACTGCATGGTAATCCGGTGGAGGATGTTTTTCAGTTCAGGCGATGCAGCACCTTGCTTCGTTCCGCTGCCAGTTTCCTCGTTGTCGAAGACGGCCAGTACCTGAGTCATGTCGGAAGTCTCGCTGGAAAGCAGCGCACAGAGTCCTGCATGAGCCATAGCAAGATCGTCGAGACGGCCACTCGATATGAATTCGTTGTGAAGTCCCACGAGGGAAGCAGCATTCACGTCGTAGAGCGAGAGGTCGAAGTCGAGGATGTCGTCCTTGCAGCATTTCAGTTCCTCGGCAATCACATTGAGGAGCAGATTGCCCTTCTCCAGTTCGTCGGTGATGATTCCGAGTACAGGCAACATGTCTTTCTGCTTCGAGAGATGGTTACCCTCATTCACGGCACGGTTGAAATGGATGGCAAGATGCGGAATGACGAGAAGTGGACGTTCTACCTTTATGCGCCTCTCTTCTGGACGGAGAGGATTGTCGGTACGTAGCAGCACACGCCCTGCCACACTGAGAGGACGATCGAACCAAGTGTAGAGAATAGGACCGCCATACACTTCGGTATTCAGTTTCACCACCTTGCCCTCACACAGCATCTCGGCATTAGGCTTGATCCTGAACCCGGGAGAATCGCTATGGGCACAGATGAGCTTGAACCCACTTTCTGCCGGAGCCTTACGACCTACCCTGAACGCGAAGACAGCCGTACCGTTCTTCGTCACGAAATACTGGTCGCCAGCCTTCAGACGAGGCATCTGCTCCGTGGCGTCAAGACGACCGAAACCATGTTTCTCCAATTCACTCTCCAGAGTCTGGGCTGCCATGAAATTCACCGGCGAGGCACTCATGAACGAAAGCAGACTCTCTGCAATGTTTTCCTGTTTCATATCGATGATGTTAATTTCCTGCAAAGATACGATTAAGCGAGCGAAAAACAAAATAAATGAATATATTTTTTTGCCAGGCGTGAATATCCAGAACAGCAAGTTGTAGGTACGATTATGTGAAAAAAAATAAATTTATTTTGAGTTCTTACCTTTTTTTCTTACATTTGCAGATAGAATACCATTTAAGTACATCCGGGCAAGCAAATACATGAACGCAAAAAGATACATTATAATAATATGTCTGCTGATTATCGCCACAATTGGCCGTGCACAGGATTACCGTGTATCGTCACCTGACGGAGCCACACAGGTAACCCTGAAAGTACTCCGCCGCACCCGTGGCAACAACAAGTTCGTACGTCCTACGAAAAAGACACTCGATATTGTCCACAAGCGCGAATCCCTTCTCAAGAACAAACCACTTGACCTTATCATAAAGGCCGAAGGACACAGACACAGGTTCTGCGAAGCTGAAGTGACATCGTACAAGGAAGTGACAGGACAAACCGAAAACCCGGAAATCGAAGGTGACAGAGTGGAAGGTGTGAACGTGACCTACAACGGATTCGTCATGGAGACATCTATCGGAGTGACACTCGAACTGAGGGTGTACAACAACGGAGTGGCGTACCGCTACAAGGTGCAGAGGCGTTTCGAGGAATACAAGATACTCAACGTGACACCTGTGTTCAAAGACGAGAGGCCGATTGCCATACTCGGTACCTTCGACAAAGACTACCAGTCGGAATGGAACGTGATGGACATAAGTTACGAAGACAAAGGCACCAGCATCGTGACCACTACCGACAACAAGCCCAATGTGCGTGGCATCGTGTCATGGAAGGACGCATTGTCGTCAACATCGGTAGGTATGACATTCAACTGGTTTACTGGCGGTATGTGGAGAAATGTCGGACAGACTCACTCCATCACAGCCGACTTCACATACAAGTACCTCTACGGAGCATTGACATTCACGCCAGGAGTAAGTATATTATATATTCACTACGGTCGTGACTATCATCCGTTCGACAACGTGATGGGTAGCGTGAAGGCAATAGGTGCAGGTTCGCGCATCGGCTTCAACCTCCCAATCCAGGACGGCTACAACGTGTGGAGCATCACTCCGTACGTGGGTGCAACGCTTTTGCATTTGTACCAGAAAGAGCGAACTCGGGTAGGTTCCAGCGGCATAAACCCTCACCACCGCTACCTCGTTGGACCTGGATTGAAAATCCAGTGTGCAGTACGCGAAAGACTTACAGTAGGTTTTTCCTATGAATACCAGTTCTTCACCGATGACATCTCGCCTTACGGAATGAATTCACTTGGAATGGCCATCGGTTGGGAATTCTGACCTGCCAGAGAGAAAAAAGTAGTAACCTTAACTTATACAGAAACATAACAGACATTTAACTATGGACAAAAGATATTGTGTAATACTTGCAGGAGGCATCGGGAGCCGCCTGTGGCCTACGAGCCGTACGGAAAAGCCAAAGCAGTTTCTCGACATGCTCGGAAACGGAGAGACACTCCTGCAGACAACCTACAACCGTTTTGCAAGATTCATCCCGAAGGAAAACATCTTCGTGATGTCGAACGTCTCCTACGAACAGTTCATCCACGAACAACTGCCGGAAATATCGCAGTCGAACATCCTGCTCGAACCAATGCGACGAAACACAATCCCGAGCGGGACATGGGCCACATTCCACATCCTGAGCCTGAATCCCGAGGCGTGTATAGTCTTCACCCCATCCGACCAGGTCATCACGGACGAGAAAGCCTTCGAAGAAGACATAACAAACGGACTCAACTACGTCAGCGAGAAAAAGAGGTTGCTGTCGCTCGGTGTAGCCCCTACCCGTCCTGACACTAACTACGGATATATCCAGATGGCAGAGGAAGTGACTGAGGGAATCTTCACCGTGAAGAGTTTCTCGGAGAAACCAGACCTGGCATTTGCCACGATGTTCAAGGAAAGTGGAGAATTCCTATGGAACACAGGTTTGTACATTGCCCATGCACAGACTTATATCGACACCGTCAGCCGTTCCTCCAGTTCGTTCCAGGAATTGGTAGAGACAGTGAAACAGATGGTCATCGACCATAAGCCAGTCGACAAGCTGATAGAAGACACCTATTCACGCTGTCCGAACACGACATTCGAACAGAGCCTGCTCGAGAAGGCCACAGGAATCGATGTCCAGCTCTGCCACTTCGGCTGGAAAGACATCGGTTCATGGAGCGAGTTCTACGAGATGAACGAGAAGAACGAGAACGAGAATGTGGTGCTTTCCGACGGTGCGATGCTCTACGACTGCGAAGGCTGTCTCATCAAGCAACCGAAAGGAAAGATGATAGTTGCTCAGGGGCTGAAGGACTATATCATCATAGCCGACAATAACGTCCTCATGATCTGCAAGAAGGACGACCCTCAGGCAATCCGCCGCTTCGTCAATGACTTCGAGCTGAAGAACAACTCGTAACAGAATCCGAACACCGGCATGGAAAAGAGCATCAAACTGACATGGAGAGAACGTGTTGGTTACTGTTCTGGAGAGATAGCACAGAACCTGATTTACCAGACGGTAAGCATCTGGCTGCTGTTCTATTACACCAACGTATATGGTCTGGAGCCCAAGGTGGCAGCACTTATGTTCCTCATCGTACGTATCATCGACGTGCTTTGGGATCCGTTTGTCGGAACACTCGTGGACAGGTCGTATCCACGTTGGGGTAAATACCGTTCGTGGCTCATCATTGGTGGCATCCCACTTGCAGGTGCAGCAATACTGTGTTTCTGGAATGGCTTTAATTCCTCACTTGTCTATGCCTACGTCACGTATATTGCACTCAGCATGTGCTTCACCATTACCAGCGTGCCTTATGGTGCTCTGGGCGATTCGCTCACACGTGATGTGAACGAACTGACCATACTTACCAGTGTACGTATGATCTTTGCCAATTTCGCAGGACTTCTCATCAAGACCCTGCCCCTCATCATAGCCATTTTTGCGCCAAAGGTATGGGATGCGGAAACAGGCAAGATGAAAACCGTCTACAACACGCCCGAATCGGCAGATGCATGGCTCATGACCATGAGCATATTTGCCATTGCCGGACTTCTGCTGCTGTTCTTCAGTTTCTCTCAGACAAGGGAAAAAATCGTGATGAACGCCAGACAGTCGGCAGGAATCCGACTGATTGACTTATGGAATGAGATAGCCGGCAACCGTCCCCTGCGTGTGCTTTCTCTGTTCTTCATAATCACCTTTGCGACAATGAGCATAAGCAATGCTGCCGACTCCTATTTCCTGACATACGTTGTGAAAGCCGATACCTTCAACACATCAGTGTTCATGTGGCTTGGAACGATTCCGGCATTCATCTTCCTTCCGCTTGTACCTGCAATCAAGCGCAGGACAGGAAAGAAATGGCTCTTCTTCATCTTTATCGCAGTATCTGTCGTGGGCATGGTCATCATGTTTCTTGCAGGAACAGTCGAGGCCATGAAAGGCATGTTCTCCGTGCTATGCATTTCCCAGTTCGTGAAGAGCGCGGGGATCCTGGTTGCCACAGGCTACATGTGGGCTCTGGTGCCTGAGGTGGTGACTTTCGGGGAATACCTAACCGGCCGACGTGTTGCCGCAATAGTCACAGCTCTCATCTGCATCTTCATGAAGGCAGGAATGGCACTCGGCGGTGTGGTTCCAGGGCTGGTACTTGCATACGTCGGGTTCGATGCCCACAACGCATCACAGACTTCATTTGCACAATTAGGCATAATATCCTTAGTGACAATCATCCCGATTGTGCTCATGATAGTTGCAGCATTCGTCATCAGCCGATACGAGCTCACCGACAAACGCATGAACGAAATAAACAAGATAGTAGAAGCAAGAGCTATTGATAATAATTCTTAACCCTCATTATCATCACAAACAATATGTCCCTATCTGCAAATTCTGACAAGATTACACGTGACTACTTCGACACGCTATTGTTGGAGACGCGTTATATGGATTCCACAATCCCTTCCACCGACATGACGCTTTTCGGTGAGCATTTCTCATCCCCTATCATGACGGCAGCACTCTCACATCTCCACAATACTGCACCAGACGGCATGACTGTCTATGCAAAGGCAGCAGCCATGTGCAATGCCGTTCACTGGGTTGGTATGGGTGATGACAGGGAACTGGAAGATATCACTGCCACTGGCGCAAAGACAATCAAAATCATTAAGCCTCATGCCGACAATGCCGAAGTGCTGCGAAAAATAGGACATGCCGTGAAGGCAGGATGCATTGCCGTGGGAATGGACATCGACCATGCCTTCAACTCACAAGGAGGCTACGACAATGTGTTCGGGCTTCCAATGAAGGCAAAGACCACAGAGGAAATTGCCGACTTCGTTGCCGCCGCAGGAGTGCCTTTCATAGCGAAGGGCATTCTGAGTCCTCATGATGCCGAGAAATGCATGCGTGCAGGGTGTGCCGGCATCGTGGTGTCGCATCATCATGGCATGATGTCTTATTCTGTTCCTCCGCTAATGGTGTTGCCCGACATCATCAGTGTCGTAGCCAACCAGATTCCCGTGTTCGTGGATTGTGGCATCGAAAGCGGGATGGATGCCTATAAATGTCTGGCAATGGGTGCGAAAGCCGTATCGGTAGGACGTCATCTCATGCCTCTGCTGAAAGATGGTGCCGAGGCTGTTGCTGCACGTATGAAAGCCATGAACGACGAACTGGCCGGAGTAATGGCAAGAACAGGCGTGGGTAGTCTTGACAGGATGGATTCATCGGTCATTCATAAAAGGAACTTCTGATGTACTTAGGAATATCTTCATCGCTTGAACACAGTTCACCTCAGGAGTGGGCAGCGAAACATGTTGCCCTGGGACTGAAATCGGTAGTGTTTCCTGTAGATTATCTTGCAGGAGAAGAGACCATTGAAGCCTACATGAAGGAGGCAGAGAAAGCCGGACTTACTATTGCCGAAGTTGGGGTTTGGCGCAACACGCTTGCCGCCGACCCTGATGAACGTGAAAAATGGATAGAATATGCCATCGGACAACTGAGAATGGCTGACAGGATTGGGGCACGCTGCTGCGTGAATGTCGTAGGTACTCCATACGGTCCCCGATGGGATGGCGGGTATCGTGGCAATTTCAGCAGGGAACTATGGTCGATGGCAGTACAGATGATTCAGAGAATCATTGATGACGTCAAGCCTTGCAATACAAAATTCACCATTGAATCAATGCCGTGGATGATTCCGGGCAGCCCTGACGAATATCTCCGGCTCATCAACGACGTTGACCGTGAAGGATTCGGCGTGCATCTTGACGTCGTCAACATGATTACCTCACCAGAACGCTACTTCTTCAACGACCGCTTCCTCCTTGAATGTTTCTCCAAGCTGAAAGGAAGAATATGCAGCTG
>CALELI010000037.1 GCA_937902455.1 uncultured Prevotellaceae bacterium
TTGAGGAAAGACTGGAATCGAATGGCTGCGAATGCACGGAGTGCTGCAAAATCGATAATTGTTCTTAACAGATTCAAAATATATGTTACCACTTTACCCCATGAAAGTGGTAACTTCACGGACACGGGGGACTTACTGGTGATCCGGTGTTTCCTTCCCAAACTGAATGAAAATACGTTATAGACTGAGTATAAACTCGTCCCATTCCTTTGCGCTGCCTTTGGAATGGAAGACTTTCGTGAAGAGACGGCTGCGGATGGTGCTGATGGTGCTGGTGTCCTTGCTCAGTGTGTTGGCTATCTCGGTTGTAGGTACTCCGAGTTTGATGAGAAGACAGGTCTGGAGTTCTGCCTGCGACATTGAGTGGAGGTTGAAAAGGCGGCCTGTAAATCCAGGATAGGTACTGTTGACATTGTGCTCTATCTCATTCCAGTCAGACTCTTTCAGGCGTTCGCCGTTGCTGATACGCTTGCGGAGTGAGAGGTAGAACTCGGAATGGAGAAACTCTTCCTCCACACTCTTCATCGCTTCCTGAACGGCCTTCGGACGGGCGTCAATCTCTTCGCGAATCTGTCGGAGCTGCTGCTCGATACGTGCCTTGTTCCTGTAGATGTTCCGTGTGAAGTATGCCAGGAATGCCAATGCAATGATGACACAAAGGACGATGGCGATGAGGTTGTGGTTCTCGCTTTTCAGGCTGCGCTCTGTCTCGGTGAACACAAAACTGGCATTGACTTCGTCCCAGATGTCCTTCTTTGTCTGCATGACTCCAAGGATGTCGCTGACATTTGCATTGGTGCTGCCGTCCATCTTCCGCCACTTGTAGCTTCTGGCAATATCATTAACCATGAAGGTGGAGTCGTCGATGACAGAGAGCTGGTGCATTTCGCCGTCCTCGAAGTAAAGCCAGTCACTGCCGCCCTTGCTGACCACTGCGTATTTGCCGCTATAGGTCGGGGTGAGTGCAGAGATGTCTGTCGTGGATTCGAACTGTGCGACATAGTAGCAGCTGTCGGTGAATATCTTCAGCGGTACGGCCTGTCTGATCTTGTCATAGATATAGTCAGGAGCGTCGGGCTTGTAGATGCCCTCGAGTGTCCACACTCCATGGATGTCGAAGTCCCGTTCCTCCTCATTGCCCTTGCAGGCCACGAAGAGAATGACTATGGTTACTATGTACAACAGACGGTTCATGAGTAGTTGTGATTTGCAAAGGTAGTTCTTTTTTGCCATTCAACCAAATGTTGACGGGCATCCTTTGGATTCTTTAACATAATTAAAGGTATATTTCGATTGTCGTTATGTTGAAATTTTATATATTTGCACCATGAAAGGCGTGTGGCGCATATTGATGGCTCTGCTGGTGGTGTCGTGTGGAAATGACAGGACGGCGGATGAGGAGGATGGATTCGTCTCTGGACCTTACAGGGTGTGGATGGAGACGGAGAACGACTCGATGAACATCGTGCGACTGGCTGTGGACGGAGAGGTCGTGGACTCTATGATGCTGCCGTTCCCCGTGTACAGGATTGACGGTGGCGACCTGGACGCTGACGGGATTCCTGAGGTGTGCATCGGTGTGGTGAAGGCAACGAAATACTGGAAGGACGTGGACAGACGGCTGTTCATCTACAGGCTCTATCACGGCAGGTACATCCGGCCTCTGTGGCTTGGCTCGAGGGTAGGGCACAGGCTGGTCGACTTCCGTGTGTGCAGAGATTCCGTACCTGCAATCATCGTGACGGACGAACTGACAAGGGATGGTGTCTTGATAAACGGACAGTATGAGTTAAAGGGATTCGGACTGAGCAGAGCTCAGAGTGAAAAGTGAATAGTGAAAAGTGAATAGTCAATAATGAATAGTGAAAATTGAGTTATAGGATGAGAACAAAGACATTTGGACTGGTGTTTGTAGCCGTGGCAGGGATGCTGCTGGGGGGCTGCAAGGGTGGTAAGGGCGTGAACGGTATGGAGGGGGATTCCCTGAGTACGGAGTTCGTGCCGAGTGTGAACGACGACTTCTTCATGCTGGGAGATGGAAAACTGCCGAGGAGGGTGGACGTCACCCAGGACATAGGTGGGCTGAACTACCAGAACCTGCGTCTGCTGAGAAGCTATGTCTATGCCATCCACGGACACTGGTTCATGGAGGGTGACCTGAACAGTTTCTTCAGCAACCATACCGACTGGTACGTAAGCCTGTGCGACAGTACATGGGACTGCTGGTCGGAGGTGGTGCCGAAGAGAATCGAGGACTACTACGAGGCACTTGAAAAGGACTACGAGAAGGCCTATTCGATGATTGAACTCTCGAAGGACGAGGCTGACTTCGTGGCGAAGATTGACGCGCGGATGGAGGAACTGATGAAGTACAGGACAGTGGAGAACAGCGAAGGGGTGGAACTGCTGAACGCGAACCTGATGGTGAACTGGTTCCAGCTGTACAACCCTGAGGACAAGTTGCTCGGGATGCTCTACAAGAACAACATTGCGTTCTCTTCGACTGACTATCAGCAGCTGTTCAATGTCTATGAGAACAACGAATATCTTGCCATGCCGAACTTCGTGACTACCGACCTGATGCTGCAGGCATATCACATGTATTTCAGTTATGTGCTGAAGTGCATAGAGTCGCAGAAACTCAACGAACTGCTGAAGGACGCCATGTCGGAACTGCTGCAGCAGAGTTGCCTGAACCTGGAGTGCTGTCCTGACCAGCAGCTGGAGTCGGACAGATGGAATGCCTCGTTCTTCTCCGTAGGACTGATGCTTCTCGGTGAAGACCCAGTGATGATCGTGGCGAACGAGGGCGGAAACCTGCACCATGCCCTGGGCAGGGACTACGAACAGATAGTTGACCACGAGATTGACCTCGTGAACAAGGGCCAGGACGACATGTCGCCACTGTTCAGGACGGAGAACTACTTCAACTACAGCCTCTTCAAGCCTCGCGGACATTATTCAAGGAAGGAGGAAAGCCAGAATTATTTCCGTGCCATGATGTGGTTGCAGAAGGGCTGTATGATGCGGGAGGACAGGATGCAACTGGAACAGGCCATGTCAATGGCGCAACTTATGAACTCCGTGCCTGAGGCCAGGAAGAAACTGAGACAGATTGACAATGCACTGACCTTCCTTATGGGAGAGCCGGACAATGTGTCGCTGATGGAACTGGCTGACTGGATGAAGAAGGACAAGGGCTATGACGAGCAGATACTGACTTCAGCTCAGATTGACAAGGCCGACAAATGGCTGAAGGGTATGTTCAAGACCCGTAACCGCATTGCACCGAAGGTGAAGAATGGCCCTCAGGACCAGCTGAACATAATGCCGCAGAGGTACGAGACGGACAACGAGGTACTTGCCACTATGTACGACCCGAAGGTGGGTGCCGACCGTGCCTATCCTACAGGACTGGACGTGATGGATGTGTTCGGGGTGAAGGCTGCAACGGACTTGCTCGTGGACTACAACAAGCAGAACCCATGGAAGGACTATGACAGGAACCGTGGGAAGATGGAGAAGATGATGGGTAAGTTCGACGGCTGGGACAAGACGATGTACAATAAATGGATGAAGACCCTGGTGGAGATGCAGAAGACGGACAAGGGCCAGCCTGGTTTCATGAACACCCATGCGTGGGCTCTCAAGAACCTGAACTCAGCCCTGGCTTCATGGGCATTGCTGAAACATGATGCCATACTCTATGCCGAACAGCCTATGGCGGCTGAATGTGGCGGTGCGGGCCTGCCTGACCCTGAGATTCTGGGGTATGTGGAACCGAACATGCCATTCTGGAAGGAGATGAAGGACATGCTGAAACTCCTGAACGACATGCTGGAGGAGAATGACCTGATGACTGACAATCTCGAGGAGAAGGGTGGCCAGCTGAAGAATATGATCGACCTGTGTATCAGATGCTCGGAAAGGGAACTGGCAGGCAAGCCGATTGACAAGAATGACATGTGGCAGGTACGCAGCATCGGTTTGAGCATGGAATGGTTCACCCTCTCGGTCATCGACCCAGACTGCGACTTCGCCATGTGGGATGACTTGCAGGGCGCTGACCGCTGTATCGCTCAGGTGGCTGACGTGTTTACGAGAAACATTGATGGATGTCCGAAGGACGGTATCCTCTATGAGGCTACGGGACTGGCTAACGCCATTTATGTGGTGGTGGAGATGAAGGGCCAGTGCTATCTCACCCGTGGAGCCACTTACAGTTACTATGAGTTCGTGCGCCCTCTGGGTGAACGTCTTACGGACGAACAATGGCAGGACATGATAGGGACGGGCAAGGCTCCTGCTCCTGTGGAGTGGTTCGCTCCGCTGGTGCTGGGAAAGCCTGTGGACCATGATCAGAGATTTATCTATAGTACGGGATGCTGACTGATTCGGCGAGGCCGAATCAGAGTGAAAAGTGAAGAGTGAAAAGTGAAAAACTATATTACTGGTTGTCGTGTTGTCTGGCTGTCCTGCTGTCGTGTTGCAGTGGAGGAACTTTGACTGATGGGGATGTGGATGACAATGACTCGCTGACTATCCTGCTGACAGGTGACGTGCTGCTGGACAGAGGTGTGCGTCAGCAGATTGACCGGCATGGAGTGGGGTGGCTGTTTGATGGCGTGTCGGACTTGTTCCATGATGCCGACGCGACTATCATCAACCTGGAATGTCCGCTGACGGATGTGGCTACTCCTGTCGGAAAGAAATTCATCTTCCGTGCCGATACGGAATGGGCCGGTGAACTGAAGAAAGCGGGTGTCACTCATGCTGCACTGGCTAACAACCACACGAACGACCAGGGGCTGCAAGGCGTTGCCTCGACGGTGAAGTGCCTGGAACGGCAGGGCATCATTCCACTTGGAGCCGGCAAGACGGAAAGGGAGAGACTTACACCTATTATAATATATAAGGGAGACGTGAGGGTTGCTGTGTTCAATGCCGTGATGCTGCATCTCGAGAACTGGATGCCGGATGACGAGGAAGCCGTTGTCCCGAACGAGACGGATGCCGCCACCCTTGCGGAGGCGATAAGGCACTACAAGGCGGGGCATGCTGCGGATAGGGTGATGGTCATACTGCACTGGGGTGTGGAGTTCCAGCCATATCCGTCACGCTCGCAGAGGATGCAGGCGAGGATGCTGCTGAATGCAGGTACGGACGTGATTATCGGTCATCATCCTCATGTGGTGCAGACGGTGGAGAGAATTGACGGCAAGACGGTGATGTACAGCCTCGGGAACTTCGTGTTCGACCAGCATAGCCCCGACACAAAAAAAGCACTGATGGCAGAGGTTGTCATCAGTGCAGATACCTTGTATGTGAAGTCGGTTCCTGTAGAAATCAGGAACTGCAAGCCTGTTATTTCAGACCAAGTTTCTTTGCGATGTCCTTAGGAAGGGCATTCTTGTTGACCATGAAGTCCATGAGCTTTGCCACGATGAAGTTCTCGGACATGTACCAGATTCCCTTGTATTCTCCGGCATTGCCCCATGAGTTCTTTACCATGTACCACTTGCGGCCGTTCTGGTCCTTTGCGATTCCGTAGATGAGCATTCCGTGGTCGTCGGTGAGTTCCCAGTTGTCGAACTCCTTCTGACGCATCTCCTGAGTAGGAGTCTTCTCCTTTGCTGCCCATCCGAGCTGGATAGTCTTGGCACGCTTCTCGGCTTCGGTCATCTTCATCCACTTTGCCATGTCGGAACCTTCGAGGCCCTGAGGAGTCTCTGTGTCGTAGAGGACAGCAAGACCGTTGCGGGTGAATCCGTCTTCAGAAACGTCACCGCCCCATGCTACTGTATAGCCGTTCATGATGGCATTGTCGATTACGCGAGCCATCTCGTCGATCGGGAGGTTCCAGCTGCCTGGCTGACGCCAGTTGTCCTGTACTTCCACAGGGAACTGCTCGTAGAATGGATGGTGTGTGTAGGATGTGATAGATACATAGTCGTTCCAGTCAAGTCCGAGACTTGCAGCGAAAGTCTGTGGAGTGTACTCCTTGCCTTCGTATGTGAACTTCTCTGGACACTTGCCGAGATATGCGTCGAGGATGCCCTGAAGACCGTTCTTCCAGTTTGGAGTGATAGTCTTTGCTGTGTTCTTTGCCACTGCATCCACGTATGGACTCATAATCTTGAAGAACTCGTTGAAGTTGTTGAGGGTGTCGCCGTACATGGTTCCAGGAAGTGGCATGGCATCTTCCGGACAGATTCCGTAGTTCTTGAGTACGGCAAGTACGTCATAGGCAGAACCGCCTTCTGAGAACTGGGCATCACCGTGCATGCGAACCTTTACGATGGCGCGGTCCATGTAGTTCTTGTTGCATACGAACATCTCGCAGAGGTCGTAGGTCTTGCCGGACTTCCTGAGGATTTCAGCCTCGAAGAATGAGAGTGTGGAATAGTTCCAGCAGGTGCCAGAGCGAGCCTGGTTCTTGATACTTGTGATAGGAATCTCCTTGACGACAGTGAATACTGGTTTGTCGTCCTTCTTGTCTTCCTGTGCAAATGCAGTTATGCCAGTGAGGAAGAGCGCTGTAAGAATTAAAGCCTTTTTCATTTTTTTATTGTTATAATTAGGAATTAGGAATTACGAGTTACGAATTACGAATTACGAGTTATGAATTACGAGTTACGAATTACGAATTACGAATTGTTTTTAACTCGGATTTCGGATTTCGGATTTCTGATTACGAGTTGTTATTAATTTCGGATTTCGGATTTCGGAACTCGTAATTACGAATTAATATAATTTTCTAGTTCGTCTGGATGATAAGGAATCATCTTCTCTCCGAGTACACGGCAACCGGTCTCAGTGACGAGGATGTCGTCTTCGAGACGGATGCCTCCGAAGTCGCGGTACTCCTCAATCTTGTCGTAGCAGAGGAAGTCGCGGTGCATGCCTTCGCCCTTCCATTTGTCGATGAGTGCAGGGATGAAGTAGATGCCCGGTTCGTCGGTGAGTACCCATCCTGGCTGGATTCGTCGTCCGCAGCGCA
>CALELI010000038.1 GCA_937902455.1 uncultured Prevotellaceae bacterium
CCACCACGTGCCAGCTCCTCCACGAACGGACGCATACTCTCCCATGCACTCTCGCAGAGCCCTTCCGGACATTGCCCTTCTTTCGATATGAACACCTGGTTCTCACACACGTCACAGGTGTGCTCTATCGGGTTCTCATATTTCTCCATCAGGTCCTTGTAGCAGGCCTTCCTGATTGCTGTGATTCTTACGTCCATCGTTTCAGGGGTATTGTTATTTGTCAGACTTCCTTCAGGTCAGTTCCAGAGTTTTCCTATGAAACACCCTAATGCGGCAAAGCCGACGCAAAGAATCATCGAGCCAAGCATATAGAGGGCTGCCATCCCGTAGTTGCCTTCCTGAAGCAGGGTGACCGACTGAATGGAGAAAGTGCTGAATGTGGTGAATCCTCCGCATACTCCTACTGTTGCCATCAGCAGCAGAGGTCTCTGCCCGAAGCAGCTTACGAGTATTCCCATGCAAAGCGAGCCGACGATGTTGGTGACGAGAGTTCCGAGAGTGGGGGAGACATGCGTGGCGGTGCAGAACAGTGTGATTCCGTATCGCAGCATGGCTCCAAGTCCACCGCCAAGTCCGACTAACAGGATGTTTCTAATCATAAACTCATTACTTTGCTGCAAAGTTAGTGAAAATAATGAATAATGAAGAATGAATAATGAAAAATGAATAATGAATTAGGAAAAACTCCTCATTGTCTTCATTTCTCCTTCTTGCTCTGGCCCACGAGGTCATCGTTCGTGATGGTCTTCTGAGCCTTCTTCACTGTGGAGTTGAGCTTGCCGAATCGGTAGGACACACTGACTCCTACCCATCTCTGAGGTGACTGCTGCTCGAACACGCCGACCATGTCGCCTTGTGTAGTGTACTGATTGAACACCTGAGTCTTCTTGAACGGGTTGGCAGCACCAACCTTGACTGTGAGCCTGTCCTCCTTCAGGAACGAGCGCTGTAGGTTGAATCCATGCCAGTAAGTCACTCCGCTGTGGCTGTAGATGTCGTTGAGCGGATATTCATATCGTCCGGCATTGATGGTGAGTATCATCTTCCAGAACAACTCCTGTGTGAGACGCAGGTTCCCTGCGAAGAACCATCTGTTCTGGTCCATGCCAAGACTCGGGTTGCTTATCTCGACACGTCCTCCGTTCATGTTCACCGTCAGGTTGGTCTTTGCCGTTGGTTGCCAGCGGATGTAGGCATCGGCTGTGTAGGCATTATATTTCTGGATGTTTCCGTATGTGGAGTACACCTTGTCATTGTGGATGTTGATGATGTCGCCGATTCCGTCGTTGTTGAACGCAGCGTTAAGGGTGAAGTTCGTCATCAGTTTCTGGCTCATGTACGAGTGGCTGAGCGCAATCTTGTTGGGACGTGAACTCTCGAGGTAAGGGTTGCCCTCCTGAATCTGCATCATGTCTTCACTGCGGAATGGGTTGAGGTATGTTATTCCCGGACGCTCCACCCTCGATGAGTAGTTCAGTCTCAGGGTGTTCGTGGCGTTGAGCCTGTAGGTCAGCGATGCAAACGGCACCAGGTCGTTCAGGTTCCTGGAATAGTCTTCCGCACTCCCGTCCTTGAACTTGGCATCCAGCCGTGCATATTCATATCTCATTCCGGCACTGGCACTCCATTTCGGGTTAGTGTATCTGTATTCTGCGTATGCTGCAGCCACGTTGGTGATGTGGCTGAAGTCATTCTTCGAGAACACCTGGTCGTCATGTTCCTGCTTGCCGTCCGATGTGTTCCTCCTGTTGATGTACTTCGCACCCACGTTGAGCCTGTGCGCGTCTGTGATTGGACGTTCCCAGTCAATCTGGAGTGTATGCTCCACAAACAGGCCGTCGTCATCCCTGAAGTAGCGCTTGTAGTTGTAGTAGTCAGGACGGTTCACCCAGTCGGAGTAGTTCTCGCCCACCTGCTGATGGGAGTCAGTCGTGGAGAAGAGGTACGAGCCCGTCAGTATCTCTCCCTTGCGGTGAGTGAGGTGCTGGAAGTCGACCTTCCCGTCGAAGGCGTATGCCGACTGCTTCGAGTTGTCGTAGTTGTCGTGGAAGGAATAGATGGTGCTTGCCCCGTTGTGGAACCTGATGTCTCCATGACCGTAGATGTCGATGTTGTTTATCTGTCCGTCGAGGGCTACGGAAATGAGGTTCAGGGAGTCAATCTCGTATGAGCCTTCGAGTCCTACCACGTGAACCTGCCCGTCAAACTCCTGCAGGATGTCGGCAGTCAGGTCGTTGCCGCTTGTGTTGTAGTGATACTCCTGGCTTACGTCCTGCTCGTGATGTCCTCTTATGAGGTGGTCATAGGTATAGCTGGCAGAGAGGTCCACCTTCCCCAGCTTTGTTGCCAGGTAGATGTTTCCCACAGGGTCTGACTGCTCCGAGGTCATTGCCGTCACCTGTCCCATCACTCCGCTGGTCGTGAAGTCCTTGCGGAACACGAGGTTGATGATTCCGTCCACACCCTCTGCATCGTATTTCGCACCCGGTTCGGTGATGACTTCCACCCGTTCCAGCATCGAGGCGGGAATGGCTGTGAGAATCTGCTTTGCGTTGCTCGTCAGCGAGTTATTCTGGCGTCCGTCCTTATAGATGCGGATGTTGCCGCTGCCCTTGATCTGCAGGTTGCCGTCCTTGTCGGTCGAGACAAACGGCACCTTCTTCATCATCTCCATCACGGTGTTCGTCTTCGCCTCCGGGTCGTTCTTCATGTCGTACACGGCACGGTCGTCCTTCTGCACCATGAGCGGCTTCTTGGCCGACACCGTTGTTTCCTTCACCTCTATGGAGTCATAGAGCGCCTCGTATTTCTCAAGCAGTTTCATCTGCGCACTGTCTGGTGTTTCCGTCTGGGCATTTGCACTGACCGAATTGCCAAGACTCATGCCTGCTACCATGAGTAGCATCCTTTCTAATCGTTTCATAAATATCCAATTTTTTTTACCCGTTAAATATCGATCTATTCCTTTGACGTATCATCTCCCCCGAAAAGTTGCACTCCGCCCATTTTTTAGTTCTCGATCTGTCTTATCACCTCGTCGCAGGCATTCAGCACCTTGTGCCTTGAGAACAGCCCTATTATGGCACCGATGACCAGTCCTACAAGCATGCTCGTGATGATTTCCTTTGCAAATTCGTTTTCCTGGACGATCAGCCAGCAGAGCCACAGAACCCAGAGAACTAAGGAAGGTATGGCGAAGTAGAGCCACTGATGATAGATCTTCTTTATCTCCTTCATCTTCTTTGCCACCGTCAGCAGGTCACCGCTGCAGTCCTTCTTGTTAGCCTTGCTGTGAGTATAGTATGTGGCGACGATACATATTACCATATATAAGGCAGTCACTATCACGAACGGCCACGAATGCGTCAGTTGATAGAAAACCAGGTTTCCGCACGTGATGACGAACAATCCAGCGATGTATTCGATTATGGCATTCAGGCCGATGGTTCCCATCTTCTGCCTGATGGCGTCGCGCATCAGCTTGTCGTTCACGATACTTTCCTTGTCAAGCTTTTCCTTCAGGAGAGAGATCTGCGCTCTCATTTCCTCCAGTGTGATATTTTCTTCCATGATGATTCCTCCTATTATCTTATTTAAGTTTATCTTTTATTTTAAAACATTAATGACCATTAATCTAAACATTAATCAGACAT
>CALELI010000039.1 GCA_937902455.1 uncultured Prevotellaceae bacterium
AGAAACAACTGATTTACCATGACGGCTATTGTAAAAATTAGGAAGTGCAGTCAACAGGTATATTATTTCCATTATTTATTTTTGCGGGGAATTATTAGAACACCCCTTAAGCTGAACACGGATTGAGTTACCATGATCATTTGTTTTTTTCTGTCTTTCCTATTCGTCGTGCCCAGTAGAGGAACGGCGTGTCGCAGAGTGCTACAATGAGCTTGATGGCGTAGGTGGTGATTATCAGTTCCCAGATGATGTCGTTCCCGAACACTCCCCAGAAGGCAAGGAGAGTGAAGAGAACGGTATCTACTGCCTGACTTATCATGGTTCCGCCATTGTTCCTGAGCCACAGATGATGAGTGTGGCGGCCTATCCAGTTGAAGAGATATATGTCGAGCATGTTGCTTATGAAGTAGGCAATGAGGCTTGCTGCGCATATTCTCCATGAGAGACTGAATATGGTGTGCATGGCGGGACTTGCGAAGTCGGAGCTGTTGGGCTGGAAGAGGAGCGAGAGCTGCGAGAGAATGGTGTAGGCTACGAGGGCAAAGAATCCGAGGTGGATTGCCTTCTTGCTTTCCCCTGGGCCGTACATCTCGTTGAGGATGTCGGTGGCAAGGAATGTGCTGCCATAGAGCACATTGCCGAGGGTGACTGATATGCCGAACATGTCGACGCATTTTATCACCTCGATGTTTGCCAGTACTGACGCAAACGCCACCCAGGCAAGGATGCCTCCCTTGCCCCAGAAGCGGAATGCCAGTACCTCCGCAACGAACGACACGATTATCGTGACAAACAGCAGAATCTCGTTCATCTATGCAGGTGAATGTTTACTTGAAGATGAGCTGTGAGAAGTTGTAGAGGCCGTACTTCCATACTACGAAGTCGTGCTTGCCTTCTGGGTACTGGATGAGTGTGCAAGGTACTCCGTGCTCGTCGCAGAATGCCTTCAGACGTGAGCTGTTGAACATCAGACCGTCGTTTCCGCCACATACCATCCATAGGAGCTTGTTCTCTTTCTTTGTCTTCTCTACGTCAGGGATGAGCTGTACTGGCTGCTTTGTGTTTGGAGCAGATGAGAATCCTCCTACGTAGGCGAACTTGTCGAGGTTGCCGAGTCCGAAGTTGAGTGACTGGCCGCCACCCATTGAGAGACCTGCCACTGCACGGTGGTCCTTGTCGGTGTATGTGCTGTACTTGCCCTGGATGAATGGGATGAGGTCGTCGATGAGGTCACGCTCGAAGATCTCGAATCCTCTTGTCATCTCTGGTCCGTAGATGTTGCCCTCTGCCTTGTCGTTAGGAAGGGCACGGCCGTTTGGCATCACGATAATCATAGGAACTGCCTTCTTCTGTGCATAGAGGTTGTCCATGATGATGTTCGGCACGCCCTGCATCCATTCCTTGTGGTCGCCGCCGATTCCATGGAGGAGATAGAGGACGGGATATTTCTTTGTCTTGTCGTACTTAGGCGGGAGATAGACTGTCACCTTGCGGACTGTACCTACGGTGTTTGACTTGTATTCAGTCTCCTCGATTGTACCGCGCTCGATGCCGGCTGTCTCCTTGTCGAAGTTCTCGGGTGCTGCTACATAGTCATTGAAGTTTGCATTCACTTGTGGCATTCCGAACATACCTCTTGGGATGTCGGGTTCCTGTGCCATTGCCATTGTTGTCATACCGAGCACGAATAATGCGCTCAAAAACATCTTTCTCATTTTTGTCTTGATTTTAAAAGGGTTAAACAATAATTCACTATTCTTCACACATTGTTTATTTTTCTAAGGAGTTGATTTAATCTTGTCTCGGCTGCACTCGGGATAGCAATCAAACGAGTTTGTTGCTCTCCTCTCATTTGCACGAGCCATCAGGCGAGCAAGCTCGGAACATAATTTAGCCGTTGGCCATTAGCCATTAGCCATTAGCCTTTCTATAAACTATTAACTCTAAACTTTGCCACTGACTCTAAACTCTCAACTCTAAACCCTCAACCCTCCATCACCATTCGCTGTGAACAGTTGCGCGGAAGTACTTGTCGTAGATTTGTTCCACACCTTGCATCTGGGCAGGAGTGAGGTCTGGTGTACTTGCTGCCCTGACATTCGAGATGACCTGTGTCTGCTTGCTTGCACCTGGGATGACACAACTTACAGCATCGTGCATGAGTATCCAGCGGAGTGCCAGTGGTACGAGGTCATCGGTGCCGAAGAGCTGCTTGAGGTCCTCGACTGCCTTGAGTCCGAGGCTGTAGTCGATGCCTGAGAATGTCTCGCCCTTGTCGAAGGCTGCTCCTTCGCGGTTGAAGGTGCGGTGGTCGTCGGGACCAAACTGAGTGTCGGCGGTGAACTTGCCCGTGAGCAGTCCGCTTGCCAGAGGAACTCTTGCGAGGATTCCGACACCCTTCTCCTTTGCGAGAGGGAAGAGCTGCTCTGTTGGTTTCAGTCGGAACATGTTGAAGATGACTTCAATGGCCGAAATATTATATTCCATGGCAGCGATGCCTTCCTCTACTTTCTCGATGCTCACTCCGTAGTGGGCAATCTTTCCCTGCTGCTTCATGCGGTCCAGTCCGGCGAAGAGTTCATCGTTGTGGAACACGGGGGTAGGGGGACAGTGGAGGAGTACCATGTCGAGACAGTCGAGTTGCAGACGGCGCAGGCTGCCTTCCACGAAACGGGTTATGTTCTCGATTGTATAGCCTTCTGCCACATGCGGATTGAGGTTTCGTCCGCTCTTTGTCACTACGAAGAAGTCGTCACGATGACTCTTGAGGAACTTTCCGATAGTTTCCTCGCTCTTTCCGTCGTTGTACACATCAGCTGTGTCGATAAGGTTAATACCCTGCTCATAAGCCGATTCCAGTATTGCCATGGCTTCCTTCTCGTTGAACAGATCGCCCCAGCGTGTACCAAGTTGCCAGGTTCCGAGACCTATCTCGGTCACCTGTCTGCCAGTATCTCCGAATAATCTTGTTTTCATTTTACTTGTATCTGTTGTTTCCAATCAATTTGCAAAGATACGAAATAATTCATAAATCACGACACTACTTCCGATAAAATATCATATCACACACCAAATCCTGTGTCATGCTGCATGACCCGACCCAAGAGTGGTAAGTTCATGATCTTGTAACTCTTGAAACTAATGAACCTCCTTTTCCGTAAGGAGTAGCCTACCGAAGCGTACGTAGTTGGCAACGACTGGGTGCGGAGCCTTCGGGACAATATGAAGAGGCTTTGAACATCACAAGGCGCAGTTGTTAGGCCGACCGACAAGGACAACGCAAAGTAATCATCGCTACCAACCATCGTTATAAAGGATTGGCTCACGGATGTTTAGTAATGGTTAAAAAATACTTGGTACGATTAGTCATTAACACGTCCATTTGACAACATATTCCATTTGGGTAAAACAGCATCATGTACGATGTGCTTTCTGCATTCATCTTCATAATTGCTAACGCGTTCATTGCTTGTATCATATACATTATGATTTATAGATGTAAAACTGCAAGTCCTGTCTTTGTTCGTAAGCATTTGATAAACTACAGGTGGCAATCCCTATAAACTATAGTATAATACCTGTAGTTTATCGAATGCTTACTTATCAACTCCAACATGAAGTGATAATCGCTGTAACTATTGTATACTGGGACT
>CALELI010000040.1 GCA_937902455.1 uncultured Prevotellaceae bacterium
ATACTTGACACCGATGAATCAACATAAGGCACAGCGTCAAATCGTCCTTGTATATATCCCTTTTCGGCATCCATATTCTCACGGAAATCCTTGAAGTCGTATAATGAATACACCTCCGTTGCACCTTGCTCCGACTTGTTGACGAAAACAATTTGGTCACGTCTTAGTCGTTTGACATCGATAAGGTTCGTGTTGTGGGACGTGAACAATAACTGACTGTTCTCTGAAGCATGAATTAAGTCGAGAATGAAATCAGCCAGACGGGTATGCAATCCCATGTCAAACTCGTCCATCATAATGCTCTTCTTATTCTTTACCACATCCAATAGACGTATTAGAATCTGGAACAGTTTTCTTGTACCGTTAGATTCTTCCATGTCCATGTCGAACATGATATCCTTTTGGTTACGATGGAAGGTCTTGAAGCGAAGCACATCAACCAGCTTGTATGATAGTTCCGTTTGTCCAGGCACAACCACAGGAGCAGGCACTTGTTCTTTCCTTGCCTCGATGTCCGTAATATCTGTATCGCATATTTCAAGTGCTTTGAGTATCACCTTCTTGTAGGCATTGAAACTATCCAGCACCATCATATCGTTCACATTCACAAGTCCAAGCAGGAATTGGTTCATGAAATAACGATATATCTTCTGTGCTATGTCTCTGTTCATCGAGCTGGCACGACTTAGGAAAAGGTTCTTCTTACTGGTGTTTGTAACCACATCCGAAGGCTTAGCCATAACGCCAGTACCAAAACTGTACTTTCCGTCAGCATCGCGAACAAATATTTTTGCACGTCTGCCAACTGGATAATGATACAGACTTTCGCTGATAATACGTTCACGAGTTAATTCAAAAGCGTATTCGTATTCCACATCATCGCACACAAAATCAATCAAGAACTTACTTGATTTATCTTGCCAACCATCAAATTTGAAAGGCTCGAAATTGAATGTCGCACCTTCGTTGTAGAGGTGTGACTCCAAAATCATTCTACAGCAAAAAGTAATGGCTTTCAGAATATTCGATTTGCCTGAGGCATTGGGACCAAACAATCCAATGGTTTTTAGTACCGGTACACCGTTCCACTCCATCACATTATGGCATAACTCCCGTGCAAGAGACGTATTGATGTTTCCTGCTCTGAAGTCGATTCTTATTCTGTCTCTAATAGAAAAGAAATTTTCAAATTCGATTTTTAGTATCATTTGAGTAGTATATTTGTAGATTTTCTGCAAAATTAAGCATTTAATTTGATTTCACATCCATTTTAGTAAAAAAAATAAACCTTCGGCCCTATATTTAACACTTTTATAGATAAATGTCGTTCGTAACAAACTATTTTCCTCATTTAACGTGCAAAAAAATTCATTATGTATAAATGGAAAACATTATTTGCAATCTATATGTCTATATATTGACCAACTCATCAATATTTCACTTATTTCTGTTAGTTTTTTGAATAAATCTGCACTTATTTCAATTATTTTTAGTACATTTGCCATCAGATAAGAATATTTTGTCATGGCAAAGTTGAATAGAATACGTGTAGTACTCGCCGAGCGAGATTTGAATAATAAGTGGCTGTCCGATAAATTAGGTAAGGACCCAGCCACTGTTTCCAAGTGGGTGACAAATACCACCCAACCAAGTCTCGAGGCACTTATCGCTATTGCTAATGCACTTGAGGTGCCAGTGCAGGAGTTGGTAAGACAAGAAGAGTTCAATCAAGAGAAAGAATCTTGATTGGGATAAACGTATCAAAAGCAAAGACCGCAACAATAATGAATAAATTCACCATACAGCAACTCCAGCAGATGCGCGAATCCGAAGACCGCGTTGAGTTCAAGGCGGGCGAAGGAG
>CALELI010000041.1 GCA_937902455.1 uncultured Prevotellaceae bacterium
AGTTTGCAGTTGCATTTTCAACTAACCATTATTAACAATAACAATGAAAAACGAAGAATGAAGAATGAAAAGAAGAAGTACACAATGAGCGACTCGCGGCGGCAGACATGCTGTGCGGTTCGAGCCGGCAAGGCAGGGAAAAGTGGATTGCTACTGAGAAGGGGAAAGTGGATTGCTACCGAGGCAAGGCTGTCCTGTCACGGAGGCGGAGCAGAACTATTACGGCGACGCACGGAAAATATTACTGAGGCGCGGGGCAAAACGAGGCGTTTTTCGGCGTCTGACTCAGCAACATTCGGGCTATGACTCAGTAACATTTCGCCTACGGTCCAGTAATATCTCGCCTACGGTCCAGTAATACTCCGGCTACGCCACCAAAAGTCCCCGCCCATCCATGCCTGATGCACAAGGCTACAATGCATGACGTGCAAGGCTGACGACAACTTTTATCGCACATTTGTTTGAGTTTTAAGGAATTTATTGTAATTTTGCATCACATTTCATCAAATCTGTATTCGATATGCTTAGGATTATCTTCTACATACTACCTTCCATGACATGCCTGTTCTGGTTCGTCACCTTCGCTCTGCGAAGCCGCAGCAACGACTCAGCCAAACGGGTGCTGACCGTCTTCCTCGGCACATGCACCGTGCTCTACCTCTGCCATGCCTTCTTTTTCCTGACGGAAGAACTGCCGGTATGGGCAGACAGCATCTGGGGGCTCTGCTCACTGTCGGTATACCCTCTGTACTTTATATATATGACCCACCTCACCTGCCGTCCACTGGCAAAGGGCCAGACGGCAATGTGCCTGCTGCCAGGCCTGCTGGTGGCGCTGGCCATGCTGATATGTCCAGGCGAGGAAGTCGGCACGGTAAGGAAACTCGTCAACGCCGTGCAGATCATCTGTGTGATATATTTCGGCTACAGACGACTGCATGCCTTCGACAAAGAAGTGGCAAACATCTACGCCGACACGGAAGGACGCGACACGTCGGCTGTGAAGATCCTGCTCATAGCCTTCACGGCAATATCCATACTGTCCGTCGTGGTGAATATGGCAGGCAGACAGTATTTCGCATCGAGCGAATGGCTCCTGATGATGCTCTCGCTACTCTTCGCCAGCCTGCTCTACTCGCTGAGCTACATCGGATTCATACGCGACTTCTCGTGCGAGCAGTTCCTCAAGGACACAGACGGGGAGGACGAAGGGCAGATTCCCGCAGGAGAAATCAACTACACTGACCTCAGGAGGAAGATTGACGAGCTGATGGACAGCCACTATTACCTCAACCCGAACATCAAGATCAACGACCTCGTGAGCATGACCGGCTATTGCCGCACCTATGTGTCGACCTACATCAACAGGACATACAACTGCTCATTCTCCGACTATGTGAACCAGCTACGAGTGAGACACGCCCAGAATCTGCTGAAGGACGACCCGGAGATGAAGGTTGCGGCTATCGTCGAAATGGTTGGGTTCGCGAACGAAAACTCGTTCTACAGAAATTTCAGGAAGTTTGCAGGCATGACACCTTCCGACTGGGCAGACGCCGTCCGCAAAGGCAAGGTGCCAGAAGAATCCTGAAAACTGAATAATTCTCCCGAAAAGGAAACAACATATCAGTTTTTTGATTATCTTTGCAACGAATAAATAACCATTATTAAATTATGAAAAGACTATTACTCACACTTGTGGCAGTCCTCATGGTGGGGACAAGCCTATACGCTCAGAAAGGCAAGGTCCTGAAAGGTGAATATATCATCGGCAGCTGGAAGTACAACGGCAACACGAGCAAGGGAGAACTGGAGTTCCTGCCCGACAGTTCGTTCAACATCAATGCCCGCATGACACGCTCATTCGATGGTTTCGGCGTACACATCGACGCCGCCGTGAACATCAAGGGCAAGGGCATGTGGTCCATCGAGGAAGACAGCGTGCTCCACAGGTTCATCGACGTGGAGTCGCTCGACATCGACATCCTCAACGTCAACGTGCCGGGAGTAGACCCTGACCTGGTGGAAAGGGGAATATGGATGGCCAAGGAAAATGCCATGGAACCCGTGAAGAACTGGCTGCACGAACACCCGGAAGTCCTCACCTCGATGGAGACCGTCGTAAGCCTCGAACCCGACAAGTTCGTCACCCACGAAAACCGTGATGGCGACCTCGAGAAGACGACCTACAAGAAAAAATAAAAGACCCTACCTAACCTCCCCTTAAAGGGGGAGGAACAGCAGATAATCTAAAAAAGTAAGTGGCTCATTGACAAAAAGTCTCCCCTTAAAAGAGGAGATTTAGAAGGGTCAAACCTTCAGTCTTTGTGGCAGCACCTTGAGCATGTCCTGTGTCATGCCGTCAAGGTCGTAGAGTGGTTTCCAATCCCATTCGCCGCGGGCACAGCTGTCGTCCATCACGTCAGGCCATGAATCGGCAATGCTCTGCTTCAGCGGGTCGACATCATACACCATCTCAAATTCTGGCTTATACTTCCTGATGCTCTCGTAGATAGTCTCAGGAGCGAAACTCATTGACGCAATGTTGAACGAGTTGCGGTGGATGAGCCGTGACGGATCTGCCTCCATGAGGTCGACAGCCGCCTTGAGCGCATCGGGCATGTAAATCATGTCCATCAGCGTACCTGCCTTGATAGGACACACGAACTTCTCGTTCCTTACGGCAGAATAATATATGTCGACAGCATAGTCGGTAGTTCCGCCACCCGGAGGAGTGACATTCGAGATGACTCCAGGGAAACGAACGGAACGGGTGTCGACTCCATATTTCAGGAAGAAATAATCCGACAGCAGTTCGGTAGTGACCTTTGTCACACCATAAATCGTACGAGGCCGCTGGATAGTGTCCTGAGGCGTCATGACATGAGGAGTCGTAGGGCCGAATGACCCTATGGAACTTGGAGTGAATACTGCACATCCATTCTCGAGAGCCACCTCAAGCACGTTCCACAGGCCGTCTATGCCTATCTTCCACGCCAGCTTTGGCTTGCCCTCTGCCACTACGGAGAGAAGTGCCGCAAGATTATATATGGTGTCGATGGAATATTTCCTTACTATGACCGACATGGCTGCCCCGTCGGTGACATCACAGATTTCGGCAGGTCCGCCCTCAAGCAGTTCGCCCTTTGGCTCTGCACCATTGATATAGCCAGCCACAACGTTTGGCCCACCGTAAATCCCACGGAGAGTCATCGTCAGCTCTGAACCTATCTGACCAGTGGCTCCAATTATCAATATCCTTTTCATCTTACAGTTTTTCCTAGTCTCGTTTTCGTTTTGCAATGCAAAGTAAGCACTTTTTTTCGTAATAATTGACATTTTTCTCATTTTTCAGTGGTTTTTTTCAAAAAAAAGTGTTTTCTTTGCATGGAAATTCTAAATATTAGGCCTTATGTATGGAAAAATGAAAGATTTTCTCAGCCAGACATTAGCTGAGATCAAGGAAGCAGGATTATACAAAAACGAGCGTCTCATCGAAAGTCCCCAGCAGGCAGCCATCCAGGTTGCAGGCAAGGAAGTACTGAACTTCTGTGCCAACAACTACCTCGGGCTTTCCAACCATCCACGCCTTATCCAGGCAGCGAAAGACGCGATGGACAAGAGAGGATTCGGAATGTCTTCCGTAAGATTCATCTGCGGAACAGCCGACATCCACAAGACTCTCGAAGCCGAGATCAGCGAGTTCTTCAAGACTGAGGACACAATCCTCTACGCGGCCTGTTTCGATGCCAACGGCGGTGTGTTCGAGCCACTTCTCACAGAGGAAGACGCCATCATCTCCGACTCCCTCAACCATGCATCCATCATCGACGGAGTACGTCTCTGCAAGGCAAAGCGCTATCGCTATGCCAATGCCGACATGGCAGAACTGGAGAAATGCCTGCAGGAAGCACAGGCACAGCGTTTCCGCATCATCGTGACCGACGGTGTGTTCTCCATGGACGGCAATGTGGCTCCAGTCGACAAGATCTGTGACCTCGCAGAGAAATACGATGCCCTCGTGATGGTTGACGAAAGCCATTCGGCAGGAGTCGTAGGTCCTACCGGACGCGGAGTGAGCGAGTTCTTCAACACCTACGGACGTGTGGACATCTACACAGGAACTCTCGGCAAGTCCTTCGGAGGTGCCATGGGAGGCTTCACCACCGGACGCAAGGAAATCATCGACCTTCTCCGCCAGCGCAGCCGTCCTTACCTCTTCTCCAACTCCCTCGCACCATCACTCGTCGGAGCAGGAATCGAGATGTTCAGGATGCTGAAGGAAAACAACGACATCCACGACAAGCTCGTAGAGAACGTAGAATATTTCCGCACCAGGATGCTCGCAGCCGGATTCGACATCAAGCCGACACAGAGCGCCATCTGTGCAGTAATGCTCTACGACGCAAAGCTCTCGCAGGACTTCGCGGCAAGACTGCAGGACGAAGGAATCTACGTGACAGGATTCTACTACCCGGTAGTGCCAAAAGGCCAGGCCCGCATCAGGGTACAGGTGTCAGCCGGTCACGAACGCCAGCACCTCGACAAGTGCATCGCAGCCTTCATCAAGGTCGGCAAGGAAATGGGCATCATCAAATAAGAACCACCATTTATCAACATAAACAAAAGACAAGCGGCAACCAACTGGCTGCCGCTTGCTGTTTCGTATATCAGAGGCTTTTTACTTCACCTCGAACGAGAGTACCTTGAGGTCTGCATCGCGGGATGAGTTTCCGTAGAGAATCTGGTATTTTCCAGGGAATACTGCAAGGTCGTCCTTCTCGTACTTGTAGTATGAGAATGCGTCGGCATCGAGAGTCAGCTTCACCTGCTGGCTTTCTCCAGCTGAGAGTTCCACGCGCTTGTAAGCCTTGAGTGACTTGATTGGAGCGTCTGGGTTCGTGAGGCTCTTGACGTAAACCTGAACGACCTCTGCACCTGACCTGCTGCCAGTGTTGGTTACAGGGATTGTGATGTCGACACTCTTGCCTGCCTTTACAGAAGACTTTGACAGCTTGGCTGCACCGAAGTCGAATGTAGTGTAGCTAAGTCCGTAGCCGAAGCTATAGAGAGGCTCACCCTTGAAGTAACGGTAAGTACGGTTCTCCATGCTGTAATCCTGGAAGTCAGGGAGCTGATCTGTTGACTTATAGAATGTGACAGGGAGTTTGCCTGAAGGGTTGAAGTCGCCGAAGAGTACGTCGGCTACTGCTGTACCACCTTCCTGACCTGGATACCAGCACTGAACGAGTGCGTCGTAGTAAGGCTCAACATCGGCAAGTGCCACACAGCTACCAGAGCAGTTTACGTAGACAACAGGCTTGCCTGTCTGGCTCAGAGCCTTGATGAATCGCTGCTGAACTGCAGGGAGTTCGATGTTCTGACGCTCATGACCTTCACCTTCCTGAGAAGAAGTGATGCCACCTACGAAGATGATTGCGTCGAAGTCCTTGACCTGATCCCTTACATCGTCGAACTCGGCAATCTTACGCTCGTACATATTTACGTTAAGGTTAGAGTTCGTTCCAGCTGTCTCTGACTTGTAGAGAATCTCGATTTCGTAAGTCTTGCCTGCCTCTACGTCAGCATGAGGATCGCTGGCACGACGGCCGAATCCACCGAAACCACCTCCGAACGGGTTGTTAGCCTGGAGTTCCTTACGCTGTTCCTCTGTGAGCTGCATGCCCGGAGTGAACTTGAAGGAGAGAGGCTTACGCTCTGTCACTACATTTCCATCAACGAGGACCTTGTAGTTGCCGCCACGAACGGAGAAGCAGAGCTGACCTGTGAAGTCACTCGTGAAAGTACCCTTGTAGCGTGCCGTGAAGTCGCTTGAAGGAACACCTGCTCCGAATCCGTAGCCACCGTCAGTCATGAAGTCAATCTTGGTGACGTTGTCGGTGCGTACTGTGTTGCCTGTCCAGTCAGTGGAAGCGAAGTACTCGCTGTAGAAACCTTCCTTGCCGTTGGTTCCCTTTACCTTGTTCATCTTTGGAACCTGGACATATTCGTTCTCGATTTCACAGCCCTTGATGTACTCTACCTGAGCATTTGGCATCTTAGCCTTGATACCCTGAAGGATTGTGACGCAGTGAGTAGGAGTACCGCTATAGTTACCTCTCATCATTTCTGCATCGTCGGCATTAGGACCGAGGACGGCAATCTTCCTTATGCTCTTTGAGAGAGGAAGCACGTTGTTCTTGTTCTTCAGAAGGACCTGAGCCTCACGGGCAAGAAGGAGAGCATGGTCTCTGTGAGCCTGGCAGTCAACGACTGAACCAGGAATCTTTGAATATGGGTTCATCTCGTCAGGGTCGAACATACCGAGTTCGATACGAGCCTTTACGAGTCGGCGGAGAGATACATCGAGCTGCTTTTCGTCGATGAGTCCCTTCTTTGCTGCTTCGATGAGTGACTGATAGCTCTTACCGCACTCGAGGTCGGTACCATTGCGTACTGCATCTGAACTGGCTGTCATGGCATTCTCGTGAGTGCCGTGAGCGCCCTTGTTGTAGAAGTCGTTGATGGCATCGCAGTCGCTGACGATAAGTCCCTGATAGTTCCATCTGTCGCGGAGAATCTGCACGAGCAGACGACTTGAAGTACAGCATGGCTCACCTTCGTATGCGCTATATGCACACATCACCTCCTGTACATTACCTTCTGTGACAAGAGTCTTGAATGCAGGAAGGTAAGTCTCCCAGAGGTCGCGTCCGCTGACTACTGCATTGAACTTATGACGGAGAGGTTCCGGACCGCTGTGGACAGCATAGTGCTTTGCACAGGCATGAGTCTTGTAGTACTTGTCGTCATTGCCCTGCATGCCCTTCACTACATTGAGTCCCATACGAGACATCAGGTAAGGGTCTTCTCCGTAAGTCTCCTGACCGCGTCCCCAGCGTGGGTCACGGAAGATGTTCACGTTCGGACACCAGAAGGTAAGGTTCGGAAGTGCTGACACATAAGGGCCGATGTCACCAGTACGAGGCAGTGAGTTGTAACGTCCACGAGCCTCATCGCTGACCATGGAATAGGTCTTCAGCTGGGCATCGTCGTCGAATGTGGCGGCAAGACCGATACACTGAGGAAATACAGTCACGTCACTCACACCCATCAATCCGTGACAAGCCTCACCCCACCAGTTATAGGCAGGAATGCCGAGACGGTCAACAGCCATGGAACGGTTCATCATCATGCCGACCTTCTCCTCGATGGTCAGGCGCGAGATGAGATCCTCTGTACGTTTTTCAGACGACAGACTTGGATCCTGGAATGGATATTCATACTTTCCCTTGTCGGGAGTTGCAGACATCAGGAACAATGACAATACTCCTGCTGCAAAAATAAACCTTTTTTTCATAAGAATAATATTTGGATTAAAAAGAATTCCCGTTCATACATTAATTTATGTTATTGGCTACAAAGATACAAAATTTTAACAAGTTCATCATGCTTTTTGTAAAAAATTTCATTTTTAGTTTTTCATTTTTCATCATTCATGGTTCATTATTCATTTTTTATTGTTATCTTTGCAAAAGCAATTAACAACAAAATATTAACTTATGAAGAAATCTATTCTCATTATTGCATTGGCACTGGCTGCAAGTAGCGTCCATGCCCAGAACAAAGATGGATACCCAATCACTCAAGTACCATTCACAAGTGTTAAAGTAACTCCAGGAACTTTCTGGGGACAGAGACTTCAGGCAAGTCGCGACGTAACCATTCCTCTCGCATTCAGCAAATGTGAGGAAGAACATCGTTACCAGAACTTCGAACAGGCAGCTGAGCATGTGAAAGATGCAAGCAAGACCTTCAAGGTGACAATGGGTTATTCCTTCGACGACACAGACCCTTACAAGACTCTCGAAGGTGCCAGTTACCTTATGCAGACCTATCCTAAGACCACCATCAACGGTACTCCGATAGATAAGTACTGCGACAGCGTCATTGCCATCATAGCAAAGGCTCAGGAACCAGACGGCTATCTCTACACAGCCCGTACACAGAACCCTGAGGCTCCACACCAGTGGGCAGGCACGAAGCGCTGGCAGCTGGTGGAAGACCTCTCTCACGAGTTCTACAACCTCGGTCACCTCTGTGAGGCAGCTGTTGCACACTACAACGCAACAGGCAAGACAACACTCCTCGACATTGCAAAGAAATATGCTGACTGCGTATGTCGCGAAGTAGGCAACAAGCCAGGTCAGGCAAAGGTCGTTCCTGGTCATCAGATTGCCGAGATGGGACTTGCAAAGCTCTACATCGCAACCGGTGACAAGAAATATCTCGAGCAGGCTAAGTTCTTCCTCGACCAGCGCGGACAGGTTGACCCTTCATGGCAGCGCCGCAGAGGAGGCATGTACGACAAGGACGGCTATCTCCACAAGATTGACGAATATGCACAGAGCCACAAGCCAGTCCTCGAACAGGACGAGGCCGTAGGTCACGCTGTACGTGCCGGTTATATGTACGCTGGTATGGCCGACGTAGCTGCTCTCACTCAGGACAAAGGCTACATCGATGCCATCGACCGCATCTGGGAAAATATCGTGGGCAAGAAATACTATGTCACAGGCGGTGTAGGTGCCACATCAAGCGGTGAGGCATTCGGCGAGAACTACGAACTCCCTAACATGAGCGCTTACTGCGAGACTTGTGCCGCAATCGCACAGGTTTACCTCAACTACCGACTCTTCCTCCTCCACGGAGAAAGCAAATACTACGATGCACTCGAGCGCACTCTCTACAATGGTGTTCTCAGCGGAATCTCAATCGACGGAGGTAAGTTCTTCTACCCTAACCCACTCCAGAGCATGGGTCAGCACCAGCGCCAGGCTTGGTTCGGATGTGCATGCTGTCCTTCAAATGCAGCACGATTCATCCCTTCATTCCCTCAGTACATCTATGCCGTAGACGGCAACAACCTCTTCGTCAACCTCTTTGCAGGCAACGAAGTCACGACTAAGGTCGGAGGCAAGCCTGTGACAATTGAGCAGGTGACCAACTACCCTTGGGACGGCGACATTACCATCAATGTAAAGAAGGCTCCTGGCCAGTTCGCACTCAACATCCGTATCCCAGGATGGGTTCGCGGACAGGTAGTTCCAAGCGACCTCTACAACTATGCCGACGGAAAGAACCTTAAATATAATATTAAGGTGAACGGAACGCCAGTGGAGGCAAAGGAACTCAGGAACGGCTACTTCGTGATCGACCGCAAATGGAAGAAGGGCGACAAGGTTGAAATCCACTTCGACATGGATGCCCGCATCGTGAAGGCAAACGGCAAGGTCAGCGCCGACAAGGGACGCGTAAGCGTAGAAAGAGGTCCGCTGGTTTACTGTGCTGAATGGGCAGACAACAGCTGCGACGTGCTCAAGGTCCTCATCAATCAGGAGCCTAAGTTCCAGCTCGGCAACAAGACCATCCAGGAAACTAATGTGCAGACTCTCACAACTGGAGCACAGACTCTCAGTTTCGACACTAACGGACGCCTGCAGACAAAAGACGAGACTCTCGTTCTCATCCCTTATTATGCATGGGCTCACAGAGGCAGCGGAAACATGGCAGTATGGATTCCTATCGACCTGAGCGCATCAAGTCCGGCACTCCCACCATCACTCGCTTCACAGGCAAAGATTACTGCTTCACAGCGCCGGCTCCCTTCTCTCTCTGCCATCAACGACCGTCTCGTTCCTACTGACGGCGACGACAGAAGCATCCCTTACACTCACTGGTGGCCAAAGAACAACAGCACGGAATGGCTTGCCTATGAATTCAAGGAGGCAACGGAAATCAGCACAAGTACTGTCTACTGGTACGACGACCAGCCTTGGCAGGGCTGCAAGGTGCCTGACAGCTGGAAACTCTATTATAAGAACGACAAGGGCGAATGGGCAGAAGTAGGTCACCCATCAGGCTATCCTACCGACAAGGGACTTCCTTGTACAGTCACATTCGACCCAGTGAAGACAACTTCCGTAAAGCTCGAACTGGTACAGCCAGTCGACAAGTCCTGCGGAGTCTTCGAATGGAGCGTGAAATAAAGTCATGGAAAAGGGGTGCAACAGCATCCCTTTTTTTTGCAAAGAACTGTCACTTGCCCATTATGAATGACGGGGCAAGGTATGACTGCTCTATCTCCTCTATCTCCCTGATGGCCGATTCCGACAAGAGAATCTCACCCGTACTGAAAGTCTCTGTGAGATGGGCAAGAAGGTCTTCAATGCTGAAATCGGAATCCTTGTCCATGAGTTTCCTGAGATTTGCCACCCTCTGACGGACAGACTTCACTCCGTGGCTCTGGAGTTTCTCCTGCGACGGGGTAATCGACCTTGACATCTCATCGAAATCCACATCGTAGAGAAGTGTGCCATGAACGATACTGCTCTCCGGCAACTTGTAGAACGCATTGCCCGACACCTTACGGCCGTCTACCAGGACGTCGTTATGCTCAGTCTTCACGGCATTGAATCCAAGACCCTGCAGTGCCGAGGCAAGATTGTCGAGGTATCGGCAGAATACAGCTTCTACGTTCGTGTCGGTAGTGACATACGACAGCATGATATTTCCCCAGTCGGCATATACACATCCTCCACCGCTCTTCCTGCGATAGAACTCCACATTGTGGCTGCGGCAATAGTCGAGATTCACCTCTGCCTCAATGTCCTGATTACGACCGAAAATCACCGTTGGAGGTACCCTCCAGAGGAAGAAGAGATCGTGTGACTCCAGTTGATTGCTCTCTGCAAGCATCCTTGAAATGTTGGCAGCAACATACTCCTCCATTGCGAGATAGAAAACCAGCCTGCGCTGCTTGTCGTCGGGTAGTCTTACTTGTATCATGGTGCAAAGATAGAGAAAAATATGAATAATTAAAAATGAATAATGAAATTTGAGAATCGAACAATGAAAAAATCCAAAATCTCAGAAGAATGTTTTGGGCTTTATGAATTATTTACTAACTATCGCTCGTTACACTTCGCGCAAGTCAGGATGCGTCTCGGACAAAAAAATAAACGAATTTATTTTGTTTATCTCTCAACTTTCACTAACTTTGCAGAAAGAAATTAAGGGGTGTTCTAATAATTCCCCGCAAAGAAAAGAAATTAAAACCAAATCTATGGAAGAAAACATAAAACTGACTTGCCTTCACGAGGAGCATATCGCCCTCGGGGCAAAGATGAGTCCTTTCGCAGGATTCGACATGCCAATCCAGTATAGCGGAATTACCGACGAGCACCTTGCAGTACGCCAGAACGTAGGAATGTTCGACGTGTCTCACATGGGTGAAGTGTTCATCTCGGGTACCGATGCCGAGAAGTTCGTGAACCATATCTTCACCAACGAAGTGAAGGGAATGCCCGTAGGGAAGATTCTCTACGGAATGATGTGCTACCCTGACGGCGGTGTGGTTGACGACCTGCTCGTCTATAAGTACGCCGACAAATTCCTGCTCGTCATCAACGCGGCAAACATCGACAAGGACTATGCGTGGATGCTCGAGAATGCCAAGGGATTTGATGTCAGGATTGACAACCAGAGCGACTTCTGGGGACAGATTGCCGTTCAGGGCCCGAAGGCCGAAGAGGCTTTGTGCAGCATCCTGCCTCAGTTCAGCGAGAAGGCCAAGGCTCTCGGATTCTACGAGTTCTTCCAGGAAGGCGACTTCATCATCTCACGTACAGGCTATACGGGCGAAGACGGTTTCGAAGTCTACACTCCTACTGCAACCACCGTCAGCCTCTGGAAACAGTTCCTCGGAATCAGCGTGGCACCTTGCGGACTGGGTTGCCGCGACACTCTCCGCTTCGAGGCTGGCCTGCCTCTCTACGGCGACGAGCTTTCTGCCGAGATTTCCCCTGTCGAGGCAGGACTGAGTATGTTCTGCAAGCTCGACAAGGATGAGTTCATCGGCAAGGACGCACTTGCTGACCAGAAGGCAAACGGCACAGTGAAGAAACTTGTCGGAATCGAAATCGAAGACAAAGCCATCCCTCGTGCAGGATATCCAGTGGAACTTGAGGACGGGACAGAAATCGGTGTAGTCACCACCGGCTACCACAGCATCTCACTCGACAAGAGCATCTGTTTCGCTCTCGTGAAGACAGAGTTCTCCAAGCTGGGCACTCCTCTCTGGATTCACATCCGCAAGAAGACTTTCCCTGGAGTAGTGGTAAAGAAGAGATTCTATCAGACAAACTATAAGAAATAAATATTCAGATTATTATGTCAAAGGTTATTGAAGGACTCTATTACAGTGAGTCACACGAATGGGTTAAGGTAGAAGGTGACGTTGCCGTCATCGGTGTTTCAGATTTCGCACAGGCAGAGATGGGCGATATCACTTATGTCGACGCTCCTGATGTTGACGACGAGTTCGAGCAGGGCGAGGAATTTGGTGCTCTCGAAAGTGTAAAGGCATCAAGCGACCTCTACTGTCCGGTAAGCGGAGTCGTGACAGAAGTGAACGACGCAGTAGTCGACGCTCCTGAACTCGTAAACCAGGATGCCTACGAAAACTGGATTATCAAGGTACAGATGAGCGACCCTTCACAGGTAGAAGGACTCATGAACGCTGCTGCCTATACTGAGTTCATCGCAAAATAAGTCACATCCGTCAATCGTAAACAGCACGTTCATTCGATGAATAAATTCTGTTATTTCCCACATACAGATGAAGACATTCAGCAGATGCTCGCCCGCATTGGGGTCAAGTCGCTCGACGACCTCTACAGCGACGTACCTGCTGACTTCATATATAAAGGTGAATACGATCTCCCCGACTCAATGTCGGAACAGGAAGTGAGAGACTATTTCTCTAAGCTCTCGACCCTCAATTCTCAGCTCACATGCTTCGTGGGTGCCGGTGCTTACGACCACTACACCCCGTCCGTGATACCTTACATCACCCAGCGCAGCGAGTTCCTCACAGCTTATACTCCTTATCAGTGCGAGATTTCCCAGGGAACACTCCGCTACATCTTCGAGTATCAGACGATGATATGCAACCTCACTGGACTTGACGTCAGCAACGCATCTATGTACGATGGTCCTACGGCTGCTGCCGAAGCCATGAGAATGATGATTGCAAGTGTGAGAAAGAGCAACACAGTCCTCGTCAGCGAGACTCTCCTGCCAAATGTCATCGAGGTAATCAAGACCTATGCACATTTCTACGGAACCAACATAGTAATGATTACATCAAAGGACGGACAGACCGACATCGAGTCACTGAACACCCTGCTTGCCGACACTCAGTATGCCGTTGCAGGTGCTATCGTGCCAGGCATCAACCGTTACGGAATCATCGAAGACCTCAGCGGTTTTGCCGATGCCCTCCATGCCAGGAAGGCACTGCTCACGATGTACTGCGACCCATCAGCCCTCGCAGTTCTCAGGACCCCTGCTGAATGGGGTGCCGACGTGGCAGTAGGCGACGGTCAGTCACTTGGAATTCCTCTCTGCTATGGTGGACCTTATGTTGGTTTCATGGCATGCAGACAGGAACACATGCGTAAGTTGCCGGGAAGAATCGTCGGACAGACAGCCGACAAGGAAGGTCGCAGGGCATTCGTCCTCACTCTCCAGGCACGCGAACAGCATATCCGCAGGGAAAAGGCTACGAGCAACATCTGTTCCAACGAGTCGCTCATGGCTCTCTGGGTCACGGTCTACTGTTCACTCATGGGACCTGAAGGACTGAAGGAAGTCAACAACCAGAGTTTTGCCGGAGCACACTATCTCCACGACGAACTTCTCCGCACCGGAAAGTTCGAGGAGGTATTCGCAGCACCGTTCCTCAAGGAATTCGTAGTCAAGCCACTGGTTGACGTCAAGGTCCTCCAGCAGAAACTCCTCGATGCAGGATTCTTCGCAGCACTCGAGACTCCGGAAGGATATGTGAGTTTCTGTGTGACTGAAAAACGCACAAAGGCAGAAATCGATTCTCTCATCAATATAGTAAAGGAGGTACAGGCATGAAATACTACGATAAACTGATATTCGAGCTCAGCAAGAAAGGCCGTACCGGTTACAGCCTCAGAGAAAACACAGTCAGCGAAGTCTACCTCTCCGGATCTGTTCCTGCTAACCTGCTCCGCAGCGAAAGCCCGGCACTCCCTGAGGTGTCGGAGATTGACGTGGTACGCCACTACACCAACCTCTCCCAGATGAACTTCGGAGTCGATACCGGCTTCTATCCTCTTGGCAGCTGTACCATGAAGTACAACCCTAAGATCAACGAGGAGATTGCCGCAATGCCTGCATTCCAGAGCATCCACCCACTCCAGCCCGACGAGACCGTGAAGGGTGTACGCACAGTGTACGACGAGATGGACAAGGCCCTTGCAGCCATCACGGGAATGAAGCACTTCACCTTCCTCCCTTGTGCCGGAGCTCACGGAGAACTCACAGGACTGATGCTCATCCGTTCCTACCACATGAGCCGAGGCTACTTCAGGCGCACAAAGATAATCGTGCCTGACAGTGCTCACGGAACGAACCCTGCATCTGCCGCTGTATGCGGACTGGATATCGTAGAGGTGAAGTCCAACGCCGACGGACTGGTCGACGTCAACGACCTCAAGCCGCTCCTCAACGACGAGGTAGCCGGTATCATGATGACCAATCCTAACACCCTCGGACTCTTCGAACGCGACATCAAGGAGATTGCAGCACTCGTCCACGAGGCTGGAGGTCTGCTCTACTACGACGGAGCCAACATGAACCCGCTGGTCGGCATGGTACGTCCTGGCGACATGGGATTCGATGTCATGCACCTCAACCTCCACAAGACCTTCTCCACTCCTCACGGAGGTGGTGGACCAGGCAGCGGACCAGTAGGAGTAGGCGACAAGCTCGTGCCGTTCCTCTCTACCCGGGTATCTGGATTCAACGGCAACTTCGGCGTCATCCTACGTGCATATACCTACATCCTCATGCTTGGCAGACAGAACGTCAGACTGGTGGGCAAGCTCGCTACCCTCAATGCCAACTACATCAAGGAAAGCCTGAAGGACAAGTACAAGCTGCCTATACCGTCAGTATGCAAGCACGAATTCGTGTTCGACGGACTCGTCAATGATGGAGCAAAAGAAGGTGTGGATGGAACCTGTCCTGAGCCTGTCGAAGGAGCAACCACTCTCGACGTGGCAAAGCGCCTCCTCGACTTCGGTTTCCACGCACCTACAATCTATTTCCCTCTGCTCTTCCATCAGGCACTGATGATAGAGCCTACGGAGACAGAGTCAAAGGAGACCATCGATTCCTTCATAGAAGTGATGCGCAAGATAGCCGACGAGGCTGCCGAGGATGCCAACATCCTCCATTCGGCACCACACTCAGCACCGATATCACGTCCTGACGAGACAACAGCAGCACGAAATCCTATCCTGAAATTCTAATCAGAATTCTCAGCACATACATAACCAATGAGAGCCATCTTTCACAGGATGGCTCTCCTCGTCTTCGTTATAGTCTTCGCTATAGTCTTCGTTTTCGTTATCGTTTTCGTTATCGTACGTAGTTCACTTTATCATGAACTTCACGTCGATTCCTATCTGCGTCGGCTTGCTGTGCTGCTCGAATCCGCGGCCCATGCTCTTGAAGTAGAACGTATTGTACTTCGTACCCGTGAGATTCCTGCCCCAGAGATTGACATTTATGTTCTTGTAGCCAATCGAGGCAAAAGCGCCCAGTGTGGCATAGAAATCCTGATACTGGTCGTTTGCCTCAGTCCAGTATATACGTCCCGAAGCCGAACAGCTGGCACCGAGAGTACACTCCACCTTCCTCACTGGCAGACGATATGCTATTCCCCCATTCACCGTGTGCATCGGGACGAACGGCACGTAGTTGTCCTCATAGTCGTTCTTCTCGTCGTTGTAGTCCAGGAACTTCGCATTGGTGAAACCATAGTTCATGTTCACGCTGAATCTCCTTATCGACGCCTCTGCCGAGAGTTCCGCGCCCAGGCTGCGGCTCTTTCCCGCATTCACCATCATTCGTCCCAGCCCGTTGTGCGAGAACCGCGCAATCTGCTGGTCGTGGGTCTTGATGTAGAACACTGATGCATTCACGTGTACTGGGAAATCCGATGTCATCACCATGAACTTCGTCCCTGCCTCGAAGTTCCACGAATATTCAGGTTTGAACACCACGTCGTCGATATTCGGAGTCACCTTCATCGACTCCATGTCGACAAACTTGCCCATCATTCCGCCCGATACCTCGTTCACACCGACCAACATCTGGTTCCTCAGTTCGCTCTCCACCAGTTCGGACAGCATCTGTATGTTGTAGCCACCAGAACGGTAGCCCTTGCTGACAGTGGCATACACGAAGTTGAGCAGGATTTCGTCAAACATATATTTCACGGTCAGTTTCGGCAGCAGCTCCACATAGTCCTTCTTCCCCTGCCCCTCGATTCTTGGAGTGGCCAGCAGTCCCGGATAGGTCTTGTTCATGTATGGAGGCATGCTGATGCCGAACTCATAGTTCATCCTGCCGTCCGAAAGATAGTCAAGGCGCGTATGCTCATATTCCATTCTCAGTCCGGCAAGCACCGAGAACTGTCCGAGGCTGAGGGTCGACTGATGGAACAGTCCTGCACTCAGCACGGGAGTCCTGATGTCGTCGTCCACCACGAACTCGTCATCCGTCACCTTCAGCGCCATGTCCGGCATATTAGGGTACTGCTGTTTCACATTCTTGAAGATGTTGTTCGTGTTGCCCTCGATCAGCGATGCGATTCCGTCCTTTCCGAAAGTCACGGGAGCCTCTGTCCTCAGCCACTGATACGATGTGTTGAGTCCGAACAGCCAGTGGTACGACAGTTCTCCCATCAGTCTGTTCGCATGGTCCTCCATCCACGAATAGTTGTCGCGGACGGTGATCTCCTCGTTCAGGGTGTTGAGAGCCTGCTTCTGCTCCATCGTATAGATATCCTTGCGGATGAAGTCCTGGTCCATGAACATCCTGTCGTTGAGGTTCTGATAGGCAGTATACGAATTGAGGATGAACTTCGGAGCCTTGTATTCCAGTCCCACACCGGCATTCAGCACACCCCTGCGGTATCGGCTCTCATGATTGGCAGTCAGCTTACCCACCAGCTCCACCTCGTCATCGTTATCGTTATCGTTATCGTTATCGTAATAATACGGATACGCACCCTCGTCGCTGTAGTCGTAGCTCACGTTGAAGTCCATCGTCACATTGTCCGAAGGCAGATATATCGCCCTCAGCCTGCCGCCGCCAGCCTTCATCCCGTCCACCTTCTCGCCCGAGTCCGAGTTCCTGAAGAAACCGTCGCTGCCCTCGTAGTAGCCACCGGCAGAGAATGCCAGACGCTTGCTCGGCTTGTGGTAGTGAGTCACCGACACGTTTCGGTGATTGTCCTGAGTGGCATAACCCAGTTTCACGTCAGTACCCTGATACCTGAACGGATTCTTCGTACTCACCTTTATCAGTCCACCCATCGTGTTCCTCCCGTACAGTGTACCCTGAGGGCCACGCAGCACTTCTATCTTCTCCACATCGTAGAAGTTGAAGTCAAACGCGCTCTTGTCCAGATAAGGGAAGTTGTCAACGTAGAGTCCCACGGCAGGGGAATTGATTCGTGAACCGATACCTCTTATATATATGGCACTCGTCAGACGGCTTCCGTAGTCAGGCATGAAGAAGTTAGGCACCAGGTCGCTCGCCCCCTTCATCGAGGTGATATGCTGCTGTTCCAATTCATTCCTGCCGATCTCGGTTGCCGACATCGGTTCGTCCGACACACCGAGACTCTCCTTAGGCGATACGATCTCCACCTCCTGCAGGCCTATCGCTCTGTTCAGGTCCCTTGCAATATTCCCCAGTACCCCCTGTGCAGGACATCTGCCACCTATGGCCGACATCCCCACGACTATCAGTAATCTATAAATCCCCTTTTTGAAATCCATAACCAAATTTTTCCGCAAAGTTACAAACTTTCAACGAAACTATCAACTATAAACTTCCCAAACTGACCTTTTAATAACTGCCATTAGCCATTAGCCGTTCCTTTATTTGGCCATCAGCCGTTAGCCTTTCTTTAACCAGATAATTGTTAACTTATAATTCATTGTTTCTTCGCAAAGCTCAGGCGAGACCTCCGCTTGCGCCTGAGGCTTCAGCCGAAGATAGCTCGGAGTCCTGTTAACTGATAACTGTTAAGGTGGGTTCTAAAAATTCACCGTTTTAATAAACAAGCATAACAATGGGTTAGAATAAACTTTTCGCCGCTTTTGGATTTCTTTCGACATCTTGCTGTTTGTCAGTCGGTCACAATGCCCGCATTGCTCCCTTCCTCCGCGCAGCAATCTGCTCAAAACAAATCTCAAAATCTCCTGAAATGAATTTATAGAACCCACCTTAACTCTAAACTATATTCCTCACGATCCACCAACCTACGAACAGCACGAGGTACGCAATCTTCGCCCATTTGTGGTAGAGATAGTGCCGGAGAGTGTCGAAGCGGTGATGGCGGTTGAAGAACTCCACCAGTATGCACATCACCAGCAACGGGATGATGACGATCAGGGCGTAGTTATATTCCAGCCCCTCCGCTATCTGCCCGTGGAGGAAGCAGACGGCAGCTCTCTGCGAACCGCACAGAGGACAGTCGTAACCTGTCAGGATATGGAATGGACAGGGAAGCATCTGATGAAAGTTTAGAGTTTAGGGTTTAGAGTCAGTTTTGAAGTTGAGAGTTTAAAGTCCTAAATCTTGCAGCGTAGCGTGCTATAAACTAAGTCGTTTTCGTCTTCGTTTTCGTTATCATTTCACAGACGGCCACCGACAGATATACCAGGATCAATAAGGTGTTGACACCCATTCTGAACCACTGGTTGCCTATCATCTGGTTGGAGTAGTACATCACGGCATACAAGGCTCCCGCAAGCAGGACATACCCACAGATGCTCTTCATCTGATATGGGATAGGATTGATTCTCTGCCCGAAGAGATAGGACAGAACCATCGTGGTGCCATAGGCAGCGAATCCACCCCATGCACAGGCCCAGTAACCATAAGTCGGCACGAAGAGGAAGTTGACTATGAGCAGCGCCGCACATCCCGCGATGGAGAACCACGCACCGTAGATAGTCTTGTCGATGAGCTTGTACCAGAACGACAGGTTCATGGCAATTCCCATCATTATCTCGGCAGCCATTGCTATAGGGATGATTCCGAGCCCTTCACGGTAGTCCCTGCCGATGAGAAGCTGGAGGATGTCCATGTAACCCATCACGCAGAGGAACGCAGCGAGAGTGAAGATGATGAAGTACTTCATGGCAACCGAGTACATTGCCTTGCTGTCCTTCTCCTTTGCATGACCGAACACGAATGGCTCGTAGGCATATCGGAAAGCCTGAGTGATGAGCGCCATTATCATCGCCACCTTGATGCATGCCTCGTAGATGCCCAGCTGGTCCAGTCCGTCCTCATGTCCGAGGATGTTAGGAAGGAGTATCTGTCCTGCCACATTGTTGAGGATGCCCGCAACGCTGAGGATGAGGATAGGCCAGGCATAGGCAATCATCTTCCGGGCCTTTGCCTTGTCGAACACCCACTTGAACCCAGTCAGCTCCTTGTAGAAACAGAACGAGATGAAGGTCGTGCAGATGAGGTTGATGGCAAATGCCCATTTCACGCTGATTTCCCACGTAGGGTCAATCCTCGGCATGACCATGTAGGCACCGATGTTCAGCAGGAGGTTCATGGCAATCAGGATCAGACGCAGACACATGAACTTCACCGGCTTGTGTTCGTTCCTCAGATAAGCATAGCAGATAGCCTGGAATGCATCCTGAGCCACCACCAGCGCCATCATTCCCACATACCACTCATGGCCCTCGCAGCCTTCGAGCCTGGCAATGGGACCAAGGAACGAGAGTACGAGGACGACGAACGTCAGCGCCACTCCCCCCACCATTATCAGCGCCGTGCTGTATACCCGCATCTTCTGCGTCCTGTCCTCCTCCTTGTTGATGAAACGGAAGAAAGTAGTCTCCATTCCGAAAGTCAGGATTGCCAGCAGCAATGCCGTCTGGGCATAGAGATAGGAATAGAGCCCATAGTCGCTGCACGACTTGAACGTATATGTGAACAACGGAACGAGCAGATAGTTGAAGAACCTGCCCAATATACTGCTCAGGCCATAAATAGCCGTATCTTTTACTAAACTCTTCAGATTTGCCATAGTCATCTTTCGGCCGTTAGCCGTTAGCCATTAGCCCGATAATTGTTAACTTTTCATTCATTGTTAACTGTTAACTTTTAACTGTTAACTCCTAAAACAAGCTCGCCATGCCAGTCTCCGGATTGATGTACGTCTTGCCAAGATGCTTGTAAGCCAGCTCCGTCACCTCGCGTCCACGAGGAGTCCTCTTGATGAATCCCTCCATGATGAGGAACGGCTCGTACACCTCCTCCACAGTGCCAGCATCCTCACCAATTACCGTGGCAATCGTACTGATTCCCACCGGTCCACCCTTGAACTTCTCGATGATACCCAGCAGGATCTTGTTGTCAATCTCGTCCAGGCCGAACTTGTCGATGTTCAGCGCCTCGAGAGCCATCCTGGAAATGTCGAGGTCGATATATCCCGAACCCTTCACCTGCGCGAAGTCCCTCACACGCCGCAGCAAGGCATTCGCAATTCGAGGCGTACCCCTGCTCCTCCTTGCTATCTCCGCAGCCGCAGTAGGGTCACAGCCCACATCCAGCAGACTTGCCGACCTCCTCACAATCTTCTGGAGAGTCGGAGCATCATAATACTGCAGATGCAGGTTGATTCCGAATCGGGCACGCAGCGGGCTCGTGAGCAATCCGCTTCTCGTGGTTGCACCCACCAGCGTGAACGGACAGAGGTCAATCTGTATGCTCCTCGCCGAAGGACCCTTGTCGAGCATGATGTCAATCTTGTAGTCCTCCATGGCCGAGTAGAGATATTCCTCCACCACAGGCGACAGACGATGGATCTCGTCAATGAAGAGCACGTCGTTCTCCTCGAGGCTCGTGAGCAGACCAGCCAGGTCACCAGGCTTGTCGAGCACAGGACCACTTGTCACTTTCAGGTTCACACCCAGTTCGTTCGCAATGATAGCCGCCAGAGTAGTCTTTCCCAGTCCTGGAGGACCGTGAAGGAGAGTATGGTCCAGAGGCTCCCCCCTCATCTTGGCAGCCTCGACAAAGATTTTCAGGTTCTCCACGATCTTCTGCTGACCATTGAAATCCTCAAAGGCCAGCGGACGCAGAGCATTCTCGAAATCTCGTTCCTTAGCCGAGACATACTGTTCCTCGTGTATATCAAATTCGTTCATAATCCATTATTGCCTTTTAGCGCACTATGCTTTAACCTTTAACCTATAACCTTTAACCTAAATTCCCCTGCGAAGATACACTAAAAACACCGAAAAACAAAATAAAATTCAAAAAATTCATTCTTCATTTTTCATTTTTCATTTTTTATTACTACCTTTGCACTCGCTTAAGCCCAGATGGCGGAATCGGTAGACGCGCTGGTCTCAAACACCAGTGGGGCAACCCGTGCCGGTTCGACCCCGGCTCTGGGTACAGACAATAACCCTGTAACTAATTGATATTACAATAGTTGCAGGGTTATATCATTCCACTAATGTGTACTAAAAGTGTACATCATGACAAAAAGTGCACTTTTGGCACTCATTCCACCCCCATTACCACTTTAGTAATTTCTGGATTTTTGCATACAGCTCAGTGATATTTCCGCACACGATTCATAAGTTTTTTTCAAAAAAGTACAAAAAACTATACACACTATACACTAACCATTGTAACATTCAGTATGTTAGTCTATTAAGTAGTGTATAGTTTGCAAAAAAACTATACACTAACTATACACAACTATACACTGGAGTACACCTTTTAAAAAAGAAAATAAGGTCTACAGGTATGTATAGTAGTGTATAGTTGCATTTCAAACTATACACTACTTAAAGCCATTAGTAATCAGTAAGATAGATGCAGTTAGTGTATAGATGTATAGTTTTTCACCATTTTTACTTTTTATTTTTCAATTCAGATTGATATATCAATCACATATCAATTATATGTCTGATAAACAGCACTTAAGAGTCACAGTGTAAATGATCACCAGACACCAGTCGACCGGTCATCCGTGTCTGATCAACGGTTCGCATACCCCGAGTCGACCGCACGTGTACCTCTGCTCAACCGCACGTGTAGCCCGAATATTGCTTTGTCGGACCCAGAATATTACTGAGTCGCGACCCAAAACGAGGCGTTTTTTCGCGTTTGACTCAGTAACATTTGCCCCTCGACTCAGTAATATTTTCTGCCCGACTTTGTAACAGTAGATGCCCGACTCAGCAGTATCACTCCCCGACCTCAGCAGTAAGAGTCGCCATCATCTGTAATGACGCAACCGAAGATCCATAATCCAGGTAGAGGAGTAGTGGTGAAATCAACAAAAATGAAAACTATACCAGTCGGGGACACTGTTATCTTTGTTTTCTCGATTAAGTCCGTACTAGGCTCTGAATTGCTCAGGTGGCATTGTAACATATCGAACAGATAAGAGTTCCAACAAGCGAATTGCTGAACCGTCCTCAAAAAAAATAGTACGATTTAACGTTTTTTAACTGCCTGGGACGATTTTTTTTATTTATTTGTTTGGAGTCTATCCTTAAAAGCACTATCTTTGCACAAAGATCCTATTAAGATGAAAGTGGGCCTGCATGCCATGCGTACAGTTCTTTGTACCTAGTCTTATACTGGATCTATTTTTTTTGCCTCTAACGGATTGTCGGGTGTATATATAGTGCCCTTTTTAGTTTCCTGTGAGAAGCGCGAGTCAAATACGTCGTATATCATTTCTATATGGTCTTTCAGGAAATTGTAATATCTGTATTCTCCACGCTCATATGCACGTTGTATAGTCCAAAGCACATAATCAACTAACTGAAGCATTGGTTCATTGCTGCTCTGCTGAATCAGTACACGTATCGTAGAAGAGTTTTCTATATTCGATTTCTGGTAGAATGTATCAATGGCGTCATTTACTGCCTCCTGCATTGTGTCCTGCCTGACCATGCTACCCATTGCTGAAAAATAGAGGTCAATAGAGGGGTAAAGATGTAGTTTGTTTTCAAGAAGACGAGTTACCATATATTTATAAATCTTCTTCTCCTTAAATTCAAACATTTTACGGAAACGTGTCTCATCTTTTCTTGCAACAATACAATAGAACTTGAAATCCAGATGCCTTATCAGCCGAAATACTTCGGCACGCACTTCATGACAATCCTTGTTTGCATGAAACGCATTGTTAGTACTATGCATTGATGGAATGCCTGACAGATATTCGTCGTTCATGAGTCTTTCATGAAGCTGTCGCAGTTGGTTGCGACATTCGCTGGGATTTGTAGTCTCAACGTATCCCACAATGAATGTCTTGCTTGCCGTTCCCTTTTCTATGAGATTCACGCCATGCCGCCCCAGCACTTGTGGAGTGCCAGCCTCATCAAAGAAATAATATACTTTTGTGTCTCCTGCCCCCATCCTGCTATTTTGATTACGCACTGCAAAGATACGATTAAACGAGTAAAAAAACAAAATAAATGATTGCTTTTTTCATACCGCAAATCCGTAATCCAGGTAGAGACAAAATGACTGACCACAATTCAGAGTGACTGAATGTCTCTCTGCAGGCATTTTGGGGAGGCGGTCCCCACTGCCGACGGAAGAGCGGCTTGTAACAAGACGATTATCAAAGTTCCATCTGCCTGTTACAGTTTCTCTGGAAATTTCTATTTCTAATTCTATAGCAATGCCCGATACTTAATTTCCTCTCATGAATTTCTGGAGTCACTGCTCCATAGAATTTCTTTGCGTCAGCAAATCCCAAGACTGTCACTCCAAATGTCGGAAGAATCAAAGTTGAATACTTGAATTGACACATACTTATATCATTGCGCATACGACAGTTCCCTACTTCTGTTCCATGCACCGGCAACTGCTGATGTGGCATTCACTTACTGTCGTTTCAGTGTCCGCATACTATTGGCGTGAGTCTTGATTACTATTGGTGTTTGCCTCAAAACCTATTGGCGTTTTCATCGAAACACCAATACTTTTTGCCCTTGACACCAATAGTAATCGAGTGCCGTGCCAATAGTAATTACACTCTGCCACTGGAGTCGCTGCCGCCCCCTTCCACAGTAGGGACAATCTGCATCAGTACGTAATCACCAGCAGAAGCGATGATGGTATCGCCTTCCTCCCTGGCAATCCCAACCGAAGATCCGCAATCAAGGTAGAGAAATAGAGGTGAAATCAACAAAAACTGAATCCCATAATACATTATTATAATTAAAGGAAAGGCTTACTTCCAGATTGGTTCCATTTCCCAGCCTTTAGGGAATCCCATCGCAGCAAGGTCTATTTCCGGGAAGTCAACGAATAGCCAGCGGAGTTTTGCGAGCATATCGTTGTTTGGAGATATGATGTCAAGGAAGTATTTGATGATGCATAGGTTGAAATATATGCGCAATGAATCAGTTGACAAGGTAATCCATGGCCGCTGCATCCTGTTTGGAATGGTTGCACGAATTGTGTTCTGTTTGTTCCATACTCTTGCATGATGACAGCATGCGTTTCGTGTTAGGGTAATAATTGTCATCCAAGACTCAAATGGGTCTATTTGTAAACCGAAGGATTGCGAAATCCGCTTCTTAATTCTTTTATTCTTTATGTTTCCATATATGTTGGTAATGACACCAAATGGAAGAATCTCGGCAAGAATCCATGCAGGTGGATAAGGATTTGAATAGGTCTCTTTGAAATGGACAATGAAATCCTCTCGTGAACGGTGTAACTCTGCATCTACAAGAGCCATTGTTCGATTGAACTTGTCCTGATCTGTGAAATTGGAGACATCGGTCATCCAAAAAGGATTACCGGTCATTTCACTTGTAATGTTTACTATGGCACTTCTTATAGCAACTTCTATTTTCTCAATCTCGTTGAACATGAGAAGGCGAAGTTTCTTGTCAAATCGATACAGCATCATCACTCGCTCAAACGTTGCATCTGATTTGTATGTGTGCAGATTCTTTGGCGTTCTCAATAGTGGGTACATGTATGCAGAAAGACGATAGTACCCGATATGCATCAAGTAGTGTTCTGCTGATGCAGAATCAACTATGGATAATCCTCGTGATTGAAGTAGTTCCACCAAATCACGTGGGTTTGAATATGTTTTGCAGAATGGAGTTGTTGTCATATGCGCTAACAAAAAAAACGACCCGCACATTTGAGCATCGTTGAGAGGCTTGGCGGGTTCTAGTGTTGCAAAGATATGAAGATTTCATCAATTCTACAAATTTTTCTAATGAAAATGCAATTTTTAAGGTGCATTTTTGTGATTTTGCACTTAAATTGACAGTATTAGTGCATGTTTTAAGTAGAAATCGCTCGTAATTAATAGAAAATGTGAAACTTTGAAGTGCCACAGTTCGCTGTGCAGTCTTCAAGGATGTGCGGTTGTGTGAGACACTACATAATGTAAAAGCGTTATAAATTCAGGTAGAGAAATAGAGGTGAAATCAACAAAAACTAACACGAGAATGGCAAATGGCTAAATTATGCATTGCTTTTGCCACTCTCAATCTCCCAATTTCTGTTAATTCTTGCCCAAATTCAATAAAATCATATATTTTCTTGCCGTTTTTCCAGAATCTTTTAGTAATTTTGCAGAAATTAGATAACCCACTATACATAGAAGAACGAATAAATCATACCACTATGTTGGACAAGAAATTCAAATATTACCTTGACCATCAGGAGGAGTTGATTCCTCTCTACGATGGTAATGTCATTATCGGCAATGAAGTGGTTGGTGCATACGACAATCGCGAGGATGCATACTATTCCTCTATGGAGAAATATGAGCCTGGGACATTCATGATTCAGCTCCGCACCCCTGGCGATGGTGCTTACACCGTTCGCTATTACAACCGAGTATCACCCGTCATCACCGCTGAGACCGCCTTCTCGTTTGACGTTCCATCATCCAGGGTAACTGATTATACGAAAGAATAAGAATTGGTATGGCACTTCTCGTTTATAAGTTAATAGTATGATGAAACGCAAAGAAGTGTCTGGAGTGACATTCTCTCCCCCGACCACGGATTTAATGAATCTGACGGATGAAAAGGCAGCCTCTGTATTGGCTGGTGGTACATATGGTGGCACTGATGCCTCTTCTCATGTGCAAGAAGCGGATAACAGAACCGTCCAACATTCCACCTAAAACTATAATTATGGCAAATCAGAGACCAAAACCAACGATATTACTTGAAGATGGGACAATAGCTCCTTGTCAAGAGCCTATTGTAGTTTCCGCAAGCCGAAGTACTGACATACCAGCATTCTATTGCGATTGGTTTTTCCATCGATTGAAAGTTGGTTATTCTGCATGGACGAATCCTTTTAATGGCGTAAAGTCCTACGTTTCCTATGATCAAACACGCTTCATCGTGTTCTGGTCAAAGAATCCACGTCCTCTACTCGACCATCTTGATGAACTGAAAGAACGAGGAATTGGTTGTTACATACAATATTCTCTTAATGATTACGAAGAGGAAAAACTTGAGCGTGGTGTACCTCCTCTTGCAGAGAGAATAGACACATTCAAAAGAATTGTTGATGCACTAGGCCTTGGTAGCGTTATCTGGCGTTTTGATCCCCTTATGCTTACTGATGACATTGATATTGATAAGTTGTTGAAGAAGATTGAGCATATTGGTGACCAACTAAAAGGATATACCGAGAAACTTGTATTCAGCTTTGCAGATATAGCATTGTATCGTAAAGTAAAGTCAAATCTTGAAGCTAATGGTATCCCATATCATGAGTGGACAGAGGAACAAATGAAAGACTTTGCCGCAAAATTGGTAGAGCTAAACAAGCGCAAATGTTGGAACTACAAACTGGCAACATGTGGTGAGAAGGGAAGATATCTTGGTGTTGAACCCAACCATTGTGTTGATGACGAACTAATAATTCGCAGAGGTTATCATGATAAGGAACTTATGGCTTTCTTGAAAGCTGAAATCCATCCTATGCCAACAGAAGATCTTTTTGGAGAGTCTGAACCACTTCCAAAAGATGCTATAATTCTTGGCAATGGCCAGTACGCCACAAGAGGAGATAACCGAGACAAAGGACAGCGAGAATTCTGTGGTTGCATGAAAAGCAAAGACATAGGACAGTATAATACTTGCATTCACATGTGTGAATACTGTTATGCAAACACTAGTAAACAATCTGCTGCAATGAATTATAAATGTCACAAGGAGAATCCTTGGGGTGAAACAATTACAGGAAAATAGAATGAAACTAGTACGTTTTTGGAATTTATCTGATAGTTCTTTTTATTGCAGAACTTGGAAGATAATCGAAGAATATCGATATGTAAATAAGTGGGTATTTGTTTACGATAATGGTTCTGTGCAATTACGCGATGTATTCCCAATAAATTGTAACCTTGTCGGTGAGTTTATTGTTGACATGGGGAATATGTATTGGGATTTTCAAAAAGAAAAGTACTGTCCTTTTGAGTTAAATGGGAAATGGGGATTTATCGATAGAGATTTTAATATTATATGTGAACCAAAATTTGATTCTGTTGGTGAAGAAATAAACCTAATGGGATGTAGGTCATTTGGTCCTTTTGTGAGATTCTGTGATTGGAAAAATGATACTGCACCTGTGGTTTTTAATGGGATGGAGCAAGTAATTGATCGCACTTTTTGCATACTAAATGATAGAATGAATTTAACCCAGTCGGGTGAAACAAAACAGGAATGTAATATGAAACTAACACCATATAGTAAGAGAACAACAGACAATACCAATATCATAAATGCAAGTAAAGGAAAATCTATCGTAGTTGATTCTGCATCAAGTCTTTACATGCAATTAGAGGAAGCATGTTCTAATGTTTTATCCAACAAAGAGAAATACGATATACTGAGACATGTGTTCCGTCACTCTATAGAACAGGCCATTATCGACTGCCAGATTGCTTTTGTCGGTTTCTTTTCAAAAGTAGATTATTGAATTAAGGAGTACGAAATCCCTTATACAATAGCAAATCTTATACAACAGGCACGTAAAGACATTTTTCCAAAATTCAATAGCAAGCAAGAACCTAGCGAGGAAGAACTGGCAAAGAACTTTCCTCACAACCTAAAGGCAATAACTCTATTTATATATCATGTATGCGGAAAAGAGGAAATACCGGAATCACTAAAAGCATATTTCCCTAAAGCAGACAGAAAGAATACATGGGGCGAATTTAGTGACAATGTCTTACGTGTCGTTGTAGAGCGTTGGGACGAAAAGTATATATGGGCAACAGAAGAGGAGAATAATACGACATTACAAATTTGTTATGGTCAAGATAATAAGATACTTACTCGTGATGGTAAGGGAGACTGGTCATATCTCAACTCGATTCTGTGGGTAGGTGCTCAATTGAACCTTGTTCGTATTCGTAAGGATGAAAGAGGTGAAATATACATGCCTGAGCTCATCATCTTAGAACCAGATTTCTTGATAAACATAACAACAATAGCAAGTTGCTTTGAATCGTACGCAGAATCTCCGTATGTAAATCTTGTCAATAAGATAAAGGCAAGTCCAAACA
>CALELI010000042.1 GCA_937902455.1 uncultured Prevotellaceae bacterium
GGTCGAGTATGTCGCCCACTCCCTGATAGTGGTTGCCTCCGCTGGCAGGGTTGACGAGCCGAGTAGGGTCGATCGATGCAGTCATTTCGGCTATCTCTCCTGTCTTGAACTGCCCCCAGGCCTCATTGAACGGAACCCATACGGCAATGCACGGATAGTTGTAGAGCTGGCTGATGATGTCAGCCCATTCCTTGCGGTATTCCTTTTCGCTTTCCTCCTGTCGGATTCTCTCCTTCCCGTCGAAGTAGCTGAAGTTCTGCCACTCTGGTCCATTGTCGCCGCTTGGCATATCCTGCCATACGAGCATTCCCAACCTGTCGCAATGAGCATACCAGCGGGCAGGTTCCACCTTGATGTGCTTGCGTATCATGTTGTAGCCAAGTTCCTTGGTCTTCTGTATGTCGAAGAGCAGAGCCTCATCGCTTGGAGCCGTGTACAGGCCGTCGGGCCACCATCCCTGGTCCAGAGGACCGAACAAGAACAGAGGCTTGTGGTTGAGGCACAGTCGGAGAATGCCGTTGCTATCCCTCTCCTTGCTTATCTTACGCATTGCGGCATAGCCCGTGACTTCGTCGACGACTTTCTTTCCGTCCTTCAACTGTACGTCCAGAGAATACAGGAACGGGCTGTCCGTGTTCCACAGTTTCATGTCGCGTGGCATTGCGAGTTTCACCTGTCGTCTGCCCTCGCCTTCAGAGACCACATCAGTGCCGTCCATAACTCTGACTGAGATGCGGTTGTCGCCGGCCGACACCGCTGCCTCTACTGTCAGCACGCGACGGTCGATGTCGGGGGTTATGCGAAGTCCCTCTATATAGTAATAAGGTACCGGCTCCAGCCATACTGTCTGCCATATTCCCGTAACTGGTGTGTACCATATCCCGTTAGGCTTATTCACCTGCTTTCCACGGGGCTGTGTGCCTGCATCTGTCGGATCCCATACTCGTACGGCAACCTGTTGGTTCCTGCGTCCGTGGAGATAGGGAGTGATATCGACGGAGAACTCGGTGAATCCTCCATCATGGGTACACGCATGCTTTCCGTTAATCCACACCTCTGCCTTGTAGTCTACTGCACCGAAATGCATCAGCACCCGCCTTGACTTCCAATCCGAAGGCACGGAGAACTGCCGTTCGTACCATACCGACTCATTCTGGCTGACCCTGCGTCCGACTCCCGAGAGTGCGGACTCAATTGCGAACGGTACGAGAATCTTTCCCTGGAAGTTTTTTGGGCAATCAGCATCTTTGGCTGTAATCGAATAGTTCCACAGTCCGTTGAGATTCATCCATGACTCACGTACCATATTCGGACGAGGATACTCAGGAAGCACAGCCGACGGGTCCAGGGTTTCGCCCCACCTAGTCATGATATGCCCGCTGGCAGGCTTCCACTGCTGGCAGAACGCTGCTGACGAAAGGAATGTCAGCACAACCAATTCCAAAAGACTAATAACTCTGTTTTTTGTTCTCTTCATTTTTAGTTGTTTTTTCCATTACTTAGCTCATAATTATCCAAAATGAAACCAACGATAACGAAATCATCAGCCACTAATCATTTTTCATACCCTACCATCTGTCTTCCGGGTAGTATTCGTTGTTGTAGACACTCGACGGACATAATTCTATCCCGTCAAACGGCATGGCGTTCGACACTGATTCCAGTTTCTGCTGGCATCGGAGCCAGTAGTCTGACTTACCGTCGGAATGGAAACGGGTGATTACCTTCCTCAGGGTTTTCTTGAAATTCCTGAAGATGGTGGAGTATCCTCCTCCCGATTCATCCTTTGAGCTGCCATATGCACCGAATCCCTTCATCCATCCGCGGTTGTGCAGAGCCTTGTCGAAGGCGGCGATTGCGTCCTCGTCACCCAGGGAGTCATCCGATTTCCAGTTAACACGCGGGTTGCTCCCGTCAGGTCGCATGTCGAGTGGTATTCCGCAAGGTGCCAGTTGCCCGTTGACCTTACCGTTCCGGTATTCTCCCTGTCCGAAGTAGAACTGCACGATTCCTCTGTTGTTGAAGCCGAAGCACGCGAAGAGTCTCAGTTCCCAGTCGCCCTCGGGTACAGGTGGCAGTTTCATGGTGATGTCGAACCGTCCGATGATGGTCAGTTCGTCGCCTGCATAGCACCACATGGATATTGCTCTCGGACGTACGTGAATGTGGGTGTTGTTGTCGGAATATATGAAGTTCTGTGCCGACCCGGCCTTGAATCCGAGACAGGTCTGCGGATTCGTGTGGTTCGATATGTCGCTCCATGTTCCGTATTTTCCGTTCTCGTAGTTAGTCCGTGTGTAGTGTCCTCTTGCCCCGCTTGTCATGAAGTCTGGGGAGAGTGTCGACGCATCGATTCTCAGTCGTTCGTCGCCGATGATTCTTGTCTGGGTGGTCTGGTCGAACGCAATGATGTCGTCAATGTAGTAGTACACTCCGTTGGTAGCGATGTTGTCGGGCATCTGATGTGGCATTGCTACCTTCGAGCCTCTGATTTTCACACCCCGGTCGTCGGCACGCGCTGCCACGCCTCTGCGGTTGATGTATAGTCCGGTCTCTCCTCCTGTCGGGAACGAGCATTTCAGCAGCGAGTGCGGCATCATAGTCTCATACCAGTCGGCGATGTCAATGCGTCTCCTGTTCCAGTTCTCGGCAAGAGTGCTGTTAGCTCCGTCCACACATGTCCACTGGTAGTAGGTCTGCTGGAACGGCAGCAAGTGGTATGACACGAATCGGTTGAGTGAGTTTCTCCTGTCAGTAGGGTCATCAATGTCGGCATCGTCAGGATACATCGGGTCGTACAAAGCCTTTGCCAGTCTCTTCAGAGAGTCGAGGGAGGTGGTACATCCAGAATAGTCGGGTATGTCTGCCCCGCGTGCCTCCAGCCAGTTGTTGTCCCTGAATGCCTTGTGAAACACCTCGTCAGGTTCAACGAATGCACTGTACTTGAAGTACCTGTCCCTCATGTAGGCCACGTTGTCGTATTCCGTGGCGGTCGACATCACCAGCTTGTCGTTTGTCCAGTCGATGGAATCGCTGCCTACGGAGTATGACTCGTCGATGAATTTCTCGAGGCTGTCCTTCATGTGAGTCTCGCTGAGAGCCGAGCAGAAGATTGACAGTGTCGGGTCCTTCTTCATCAGCGACGGCAGCATGGAGTTCTGCACGTTGATCACCGAGTTCAGCACATGTACCACACCGTTCTTCACCGAGTCGTCGGGATGAACTACCCTTGCTGTCTGGTTGATGTAGATAGCCAGCCTCACCTCCCCAGGAACGGATATGGTGTCGGAATCGCTTGTCACGGTAAGGTACCTGTCGAGCATGTTTGCCTGATTATATGTGCCGTTATTGTAGTCGGTCGTATAGAACGCCTGCTCTATGATGTGGTTCAGCGCCAGCGAGTCGCAGTCTTCCTTCAGTAGCCCCTCTACGGAAGTGACGCCCTTGCTGGCAAGGAATTCGTCCATGGCATTGTTGGTAGGGGCGAACACCGTGTAGCTGCCGTAGGTTCCCAGAAGGTCCATGAGCCGCAGGTTTCCCTCAGGCCCCGTTGCACGGTTCAGTACCTCCACGAACTTGCTGAAGTCGCTGTTGCTCTTCAGATAGTCCGATGCATACAGCTTCGACATAATATAATAGTGCTCTGCTCCCGGGTCATCATCACATGACGAGACGTAGAGAGTGAAGAGAAGCACGATGCTAAACCTCAGGCACCTCAATATCATATCAGTTATTTTCTTCATAATCATTCATTTCCTTAATAGGACCAAAATCCGGGAAAGCACATCTTTCTTGCATCCCCGGATTTCGTAATCAGAGTTATTTCTTCAGGAACTTTTTGCCTCCTGAGATATAGATTCCAGCAGGGAGTGAGTTCCAGTCGGAAGTCATCCTGCGGCCTGTCATGTCATACACACCGTAATGCATTTCAGCAGCATTGCTGACATTGGATATGCCTGTCGACGGATTGTGGACACTGTCCTTGCCATAGTAAGTAAGAGTCCAGTTGTCGAAGAGTACCCAGTCGTTGCTGATTCTCTCCTCCTTCCTTGTACCGATACGCAGTTTTCCGTCAGCACCGACATTCACGTACACGATGTTGTTGTAATAGCCGTTGATGAACCAGTAGTTTCCAGCTTCCATGGAGTTTGGAATCACGAGTCCATCGCCCACCTCGGAGTAGGCACCTCCCGGAGCCTCTGGCAGTGCAGCTGAACTTGCTGCTACAATTGCCTGAATGTTCTCCTCCTCGCCTACAGCATACAATATTGCGTAGTCGGTTGCCGAAGGATCTTCCATGTTGAAGATTGTCCAGTCATCGGCAGCCAGCCCCTTACGATAAAATGCCTGTACGCCGACACCATATGTGCCTTCCTGCAGACCTACTATGTCCTGATATGTGTCGTAAGTCTTGTTGAAATGCTCTGCACAGTCGTCTACCGTACCTCCACGGCTCCACTGAGTGCCGCTCCATCCACTGAGGTCGGCATTGGTGAATGTAGGGTTCACGATTACGCTTGTCAAGTCGAGAGGGTTGTCGTCGCTTGCGTCGCTATCCTTCGGAACCTTCAGCGCAGTGATGGCAGCAGTAATTCTGGCGACTACTTCGTCAACATCTTCTTCGGAATATGTACCATCGGTGATTCCGTTGTCCACCTCGTCGTACAGGCTTGCAGCCATGTCGACAGATTCCGTGCGTGCCGTGTCGTAGTATTTCTCGAGGGCACTGTTAAGATTCTCCAGTTCGCTGGCGAGTTTCTGGTATGCAACCATACTGCTCTTGGCAGCAGTGAATGCATCGGTAAGAGCCTGACAACTGCTGAACATCTCGTCGCCATCACCCAATTCGAGTGCTAAGGATGCAGCACTCATGGCATCGTCAAGAGCCTTGCTGCACTGTGCGCTCATCGGCTTGTTTCCTGCCGTCTGGAGGGCTACATCCTGAATAAGGCTTTCGAGCAATTGCCTGAGCAGGTTAACATCTTTCTCCCAGTAGGTCAGACGGAAGTTATCCCAGAGAGTCCAGCGTGCGAAGTTGGTTCCCTCAGTCGAAGCGATACCAATCCTTAGTTTTCCGTCAGTCACCAGTCCATACACTACATTATCGTATGCACCCTGAGAGAAAGCCAGAGAACCAGAAGTCATGCCGCTCGGCACATACAGAGTCTGTCCGTCATAGGTTACCTCAATGCAGGTGCCGTCCAAAGGTTCAGTCGTGGTGAATTCAGCGATGCTGCGTACGTTCTTCTTATAACCGTTGGCATAGATATATGCAAGAATCGGGTCAGTCTCAGGATTGTCCATATAGGTATAGTATGCCTGGGAAGTTCTTTCGTAAGGTCTGTACCATGCCTGAACATGCAGTTCGTATACACCATTAGGTACATTCAGGTCCTGATAGAAGTCATAGCTGTTGTTCCATACCTCTACGCAAGGGTTGTCAGCCGTTCCGCCGGCAGTGGCATTGACATACTTGTCATCGTGAGACCATCCGTTGAGTTTGTCGTTGAAGTTAGGGTTCACGATCAGTTTTGTCACATCCTCTCCGCCCTTGATTGACTGGGCACGAGCCTGAGCGAGCAGGTCCTTTACGCGCTGAGCTTCTGCAGTGATTTCCTCAGTCGACATCTCACCAGCCATCAGCACGTCGTCGGTATACATCATGAGGTAGTCGCTCAGTTCGTCGGCAGCTTCACCGTTGAGGTTCTCCTCAGCCATTGCAGCCTCCACGCCAGTCATTACATCCTTGTAGGAATTATATGCAATCATGTTGGCAGAGAGCCTGAGATATACATCCTGATAGGATGATACGAGAGCAATGATTTCATCCTTTGTAACCTTAGATGTAAGTTCGTTCCTCACACCCAAATATTCTTCCAGAAGGCTCTTCTGGACATATACGTCATCAGCCTCGAAGTCAGGTGCGTCCTCAATCATGCCCTTCACAAGGAACTGATATGACTCGTCGGAATTTCCGAAGTAGAGGAGCGAGGCATCGTCGATGCCGCACCATCCCGTGGAGTTGTTGATGACCTCCAGTCCGGCTTCCATCATCCTGCCGTCTACGTACGTGAATACATGATATGGAGTCATGTTCACGTTCTTCACATAGCAGCGGGAGCCATTGGCGTAGACATATCCCTCACCTCCGTTCATGGCAGCCGACAGTCCGAAATGGTACACACCATCTGGAATGTTTGCCATCTCGATGTACATCTTGCCTGAGAACGGAGTCGACTTCCAGTTCTCCCAGAAGGAAGTGTCGTCGCCAAGTTTGCCGGCTGTGTTCTTCGTCTGGTTGTTCTTGGCACCAGTCGTAGTCTTCCAAGGCGCATAGCCGTTATCGAATGTATAGTTCTGGATGAACTCTACCGTCAGGTCCTGAGGGGAGGAAGGAGAGGCGGTGGTTTCCTTGAACTTGTTCACCTTTTCGGCCACGCTCAGGACAGCGGCTGAGAGCTGTTCGAGAGAGGAACTCGTGTCGGCGAAGATCTTCTCCTCCTCGCTTACATCCACTCCGAGTTCCTTTGCACCGTCGATGGCAGCCTTCAGGGAGAGGGCCTCCCTATATGTGTTGTACTTATTGAGATACACCTCATAGTCCTCTTCCGACACGAACTGCCATTCGATGGCACAATTAGGATACACATTGATGTCGAGCAGCGGATAGATGATGGTTGAGTTCTCGTCGAGGTTGATGCCCAGGAAGCAATTCGGGTAGTTCTCTTCGAGAGTGTTGTAGAGAGGATTCCTGTCGCCACCGTAGATGTGGTACGACCCATTTCCCAGATCCTCTATCTGCCAGAAATAGTTCGCCTGCCCGTTGTAGTCTACATAGCAGAAGTTCTCTTCGTTGATGAACACCTTCTTCAGCCCGGAGGTGTTGAAGTTGTGGAATAGCAGCGACTTACCGTCCCATTCCTGCGGAACGTTGTCCACTACTTCGACGTACTTGGTGAAGAACGTCTTTAGTCCTGTCGGTAAGTAGGTGGCACGGAATCCCCAGTCATTTCCCTGATTGAAGAAGGCAGCCGCCTCGGCATTGTACAGATAGAAATAAGTTGTGTCGGACTCCGAGATGACGAATTCTGTCGTCTTCGGAACCGGGCACTGCCACTGAGCACTTGCTGTCAGGACAGCCATGCACAGTGCGAGAGCAAAAGAATAAAATCGTTTCATAATCTGAAATTTTAATTAAACAAAAAAATGTTGTTGCAAAATTAGTAATTATGATACTTTACGGTGATGATAAATCATTCAATTGCTTTTGCTCATCTTGCAAATTGGCCGTCTGATTTAAATTATCATTCAATTTTCAATTTTCATTCTTTCGTTTTTTCGGATTACCTGAAATAATCTATGTGTTTTTTATGGTTAACCTGCAACACCCCCAAAGTGAGAAGATACAGACCCCTCTAAATCTCCAATGGTCTTTACGCCCCTTTCGGTTCCTCAATGGTCTTTACACCCCCTTCGGTTCCCCCGTCATCGGGGGACAGAAACGTCATCGGGGGACAGAAACCTTTTTATGGGGAGACTTCCAAGCAAACTGGCTCTGGTTCGTGTTACTTGGGCCATGCAGGTGTGCCCATTCTTCATTTTTCAGACCTCTTAAATTTTCCAGGAGTGATTCCGAACTGCTTCATGAAGCAAGTGGTGAAATATGTGGTTGAGGAGAAACCTGTCTCCTCTGCTACCTGCTTGATTGGCATGTTGCCTCTTGCAAGGAGTTCGGCTGCCTTCTTCAGCTTGCAGCACTTGACAAATTCCTGAGGAGATACGGAGGTGAGTTGCTTTACCTTCCTGTAGAGTGTGGAAGTACTCATGTTCATACGTTCTGCAAGCAGTTCTATCGTCAGGTTTTCGTCATGAATTGACTCAATGACATACTGATTCAGCCTGTCAAGGAACTGCTTGTCGAGATTATTCGTTGCCACATTATCGGTAATGGAATAAGGCGACTGGAGATATGACGTACACAACAGTTTCCGGTTTGCTAACAGGTTGTTGATCTGGGAAATCAAGACTTTTGTATGGAACGGCTTCTCAATGTATGCATCGGACTTTGATTCAAGAGCCTCAAGATGGTCGTTGAGCGACACCTTGGCAGTGAGTACGATAACTGGAATGTGGCAGAACCGCATGTCTTCCTTGATTGCCTTGCACAGCTCGATTCCGTTCATCACTGGCATCATTATATCGGTAACTATCAGGCTGACGGTCTGGTCCTCGATGATGTCGAGAGCTATCTTCCCGTTGGGCGCCTGGATGACGTTGTATTGTTCGGCCAGGTCTTCGCTGATGAACTGACGCAGTTCGAATTCGTCGTCTACGACTAATATGGTGGTTCTGTCGGAGTCGAGGGCCTCTGACTGCTCATTGCATGTATTCGACAATGTGAAGATAAAGTTGTTTTTATCGTCAGATGTGTCGTATTCAAACCTTCCGTTCTGTAGTTCAGCCAGTTTCAAGGAAAGTGAAAGCCCAATGCCAGTGCCGTTTATAGTGGTGTTTGCACCCTCTTTATACACCTGGTAGAATGGCTTGAAGACATTCTGCCTCTCACCCTCAGGTATGAGCGTACCATCGTTGCTGACTTTCACAAATACCTCCGCCTTGTCGGGTTCTGTGCATCCAAGGCATACGGAAACAACCTTGTCACAATACTTCATTGCGTTACTAATCATGTTTGTAATAATTTTTATGACAGCTTCCTTGTCGGCAACGACCATGCAGTCTTCATTTGGTATAAACAGCTGGCACTGAATGCCTCTTTCGCTCATGGCCGGAGTGAATGATTCGTAGATTCCCCTCACTACGGGCTTCAGGTCGACATTGTCGAAATACATTGCGTAGGATGACACTTCCATCTTGCGGAAGTCAAGCAACTGGTTTGTCAGGTTAAGCAGTCGCTCCGTGTTGTGGTTCAGTACGACGACATCCTTGTCGGCCGAGGGCGACTCTATCACCTCACGTTTCCTGATTCTTTCCAGACAACCTGTTATCAGGGAAAGTGGCGTGCGTATTTCGTGTGTGATGTCGGTGAAGAACTTTATCTTGTCGTTCAGGGCTTCCTTTTCAATCTCGCTTCTCATCTTCTGGATTCTGTGCTGACGGTGTTCGAGCATGCGCCTCCTGCGGTTGATTCCAAGATATGTTCCCAGTATGGCCACGATCAGGACGTAGATGGTCATTGCCAGTGGCGAGAGGAAGGGGTTATGCTCTATCTCTATCTCCATCCTGGAGCAATGGCCCGACCACAGGCCGTTGATGTTGGTTGCCTCTACCACGAAGGTGTATTTCCCGGGATTAAGGTTGGCGTACTTGATTGTGGATGCTCCACGGGAAATGATCCAGTCGGTATCCAGTCCTTCCAGCCTGTAGCGGAACCACAGGCTCTGCGATGACGAGAACAGGGGGACGGAGAGGTTCAGGCTGAAGGATGATGCGTCCTTGCTGTAGTCGGTGAAATACACATCGTAGTAACGGCGACTGTTATGGAGGCTGTTGCGGTTGAAGGTCACCAGCCCTTTCAGCGAGCCGAGATAGAAGTTCCCTGAGTTGTCCTGGTATCCTGAATTGAAGTTGAACTGGTCAGTCGGCAATGAGTTCTGCAGTCCGTACCGGATTACGTTCCCGTTCTCTATGTCCAGACGGTAAAGACCGTCGGAGGTGGTAATCCACAGTATTCCGTCGGCATCTTCCATAATCTTGTAGATGGCAATATCCGACGAGCTGAAACAGGTGTTTGCAGAGGTCATGGTCTGAGTACTGATGTCGTAGGTGAACAGTCCGTGGGTGTTGGTCCCTATCCACAGATTGCCACGGGAGTCCTCGAACAGGGTTGTCAGGTCATTATAGCTGGTATTCATTTTCCTTGACTTGTAACTGCTGCCGTCGTAGGTGATCTGATACAGTCCGTTCTGTATGGTTGCCGCCAGAATGGTTTCGTTCCTGGTCTTATATATATAATGTATGAATTTGCCATCCATGTTTTTCACTGACTTGATTTCCCTGGAGTTCAGGTCGTATGATAGCAGCCCGGACATAGTGCCGATCAGCAGTCTGCCGTTTCCCAGATCATGCAGTTTGACAATGAAATTAAGTCTTGAAGTTGTGCATGTGTCAATTATGACATGGTCAGTGACGCATTTTTTCTTGGTATCGTAGACATACAGTCCTTCGTTCTGAGTGCCTATCAGTAGGTTCTTGCCGAACATCAGGAACGATTGTATGTTTTTTGAGACAGGCATGTCATTCCATTCGAGTACCCTCTCTTCCAGCGACCTGAGTCTGGTGTCGTAGAAGAAGAGACCTCCGTCCTCGGTACCGACCCACAGGCCTCCGTCTTCAGCCGGGATGATCTCCCTTATGACATTTGCCACGATGTCGCCTGACGCATTTGTTGCCATCGTAGTGACGAAGTCTCTGGAAATATTGGGAAGATAGCATACTCCACCAAAGAATGTGCCGACCCACACCCCTGCGTCCCTGTCCTCGAAAAGTGAGTGGATAGCATTGTCCGTCAGCGAATTGCTATCGTACCCCTTTGTTATATGACATCTGATGCCGTCATTATAGATATATATTCCGTTCTCTGTCCCAAACCAGATTTCGCCGTCCTTCCGCGCCAGGATGGAATTGATACGAGTGTTGCTATCTTCACCAAATGACCCGAAGAGGATTCTGGCCTTTCCTGATAATGGACTAAAGAGCCTTGCGCCATGATAGAGCGTAGACACGATGATGTCGCCTGTCGGATTTTCCGCTATGGGTCCGAGCTTGACATTGCTCGTCTGTTCTTCTGCCGTAAGGACGTCATATCTCCTGAAATCACACGACTCTTTTCTGTATCTATACAGGCTGCCGGAGCGTGATGCCACCCATATATCTCCACGCTTTGTACATAACACATCATTGTAGCGCACCTTTCCCTTGTTTCCGAAAAAAGATGTCGTGCCGTCATGCAGATTGATTCTGAAGAGCCCGTTGCCATTAATCGCCCAGACGGATCCATCCTTGTCTATAGCCATGTCGAAAAACGAACCGCCATATTCCGGACGGTCACATACATACGGCGTGAACTCTCCCGTATCGTAATCAAACACGCAACATCCGTTTGCCGTAGCCAGCCACAGTCTGCCATCATTTGTCTCCACAATTGAATTGACGACGGCATCCGCCGAGACTGATGTCCCGGAATAGTGGGGGATGAAATTCCTTATGGTTCTTCCATCGTAGAAATTCAGCCCCAAGGTAGTGCCGAACCACATGAAGCCACGGCTGTCCTGCATGCTGCATTCCACAGACAGTATTGACAGACCGTTTTCACGAGTAATCTGCTTGAAGCTGTACCGAGGGGATGAATCTGCCCCTGCGGAATAGACACTCTCAGGAACAGCAAACAACAGAAGCAGCAGTAATCTGGATATTGAAAATTTCGTCATCTTTAATTTTTTTGCAAATTTACGAATTTCTCTTATGAAATTTGTTTGTTTATCGTGCAAATCATTCAACGCATCATTCAGATGGTGGATTTTTTAATAACAAAGAATTATATATCTTTGCAGAGTTTTATTATAGGAGGTACATTTGCAGAAAAAATTTCATTAAATTCATTAAATTGTTAGTTATGAAGAAAACTTTTGTAATCGTTGGTGTCCTCATAGCATCTTTTGGATGCATAGAAAGTAAGGCGCAGAACATTATCAACATGATTCCTGACGGGAAGCGGGTGAAGTATAATCACATGATATTCGGGCACTTCATCGAGCATTTCGACAATCAGGTCTACGGGGGGCTGTTCGAGCCAGGTTCTCCTCTGAGCGACGAGGATGGTTTCAGAAAGGATGTAATTGATGCCATGCGTGAAATTAAAACTCCTATCCTCAGATGGCCGGGAGGATGCTTCGTCAGCACTTATCATTGGGTTGGCGGCATAGGTCCGGAAAGGACACCGGTGTACGACAAGTCGTGGCAGGTGGAGGACCCAAACACCTTCGGAACTGATGAATACATCAAGTTCTGCAGGAAGGTGGGCTGTGAGCCCTATATCTGCACCAATGCCGGAACGGGTACTCCAGAGGAGATGAGCGACTGGGTGGAATACTGCAATCTTACAATCGGCAAGTGGGGACGTCTCAGAGCAAAATATGGCAATACAGAACCATATAATGTGAAGTACTGGAGCGTAGGCAACGAGAACTGGGGACGTCACGAACTTGGAGCTCGCACCGTACAGGAATGGGGACCAATGGTCAGAGAGAGTGCAAAACTGATGCGCTCCGTGACGAAGGACGCAAAACTCTTTGCTGCAGCCACCAGTGACGAGAAATGGACGCTCCCATTGCTGAAGGAAGCTGGATGGACTCTCGACTACATCAGCGTTCATGGCTATTGGGACCCTCTGTTTCATCGTAACAACCCAGCACCGTTCGAGGAGTGCATGATGAAGACTGATGCTCCTGAGGCTGACATAGTTCAGACAATCAGGATTCTCGACAAGGCTGGATTCGGAAATGGCAAGATGAAGGTTGCCTACGACGAGTGGAACCTGAGGAACTGGCACCATCCTTGGCATGGCGACCTGCGACGTGGATTCGACTTCGAGGCCAGACGGAAGAACGACATCAACTCTACCTACACCATGGCTGACGCGCTCTTCTCTGCTTGTTTCCTCAATGCCTGTCTGCGTCACAGCGACATAGTGGAGATTGCCTGTTTCTCGCCTATCGTAAATACGCGTGGAGCAATTCAGGTGTATAAGGACGGAATCGTGAAGCGGTCCACCTTCTATGTATTCAAGATGTATGCGAATATGCTTCAGGACTACCTCATTCCTACAGAGGGGCAGTTTGAGATACTGAGCAAGGACTCGCGGAAGACGAATGTGCTTGACGTGGTTCTCACGGGAAATGAAGCAGGGACAGAATTCGTGTATGCCGTCATCAACAAGGATGCCAAGAAGCCAGTTCGCCTGAAACTGGATTTCTGCGGAAAAAAAACAGGAAAGACTGTCAGCGCAACTGTCCTTTCCGGCAATAGTGCCGACGACTATAACGACATAGGACGCGAAAACGTAGTTCCCGTACCTACAAGACTGAAGGTCGACAAGGGAACTGTAGAGATTCCTGCTCATTCGCTTACTTTTATTAAACTGTAAGGAATACATAATGAAAAATAATAGCTAACGGCTAAAAGAAAAAACGAAAAAAAGATATGAAACGACTACTAACTATTGCATTGGCTATGTCTGCCACATTCACGTGCCAGGCTCAGGTACTGACGGAGGAGTTTTCAGACCGTGCACCTGTGGCAATTCCTGTAAATGCATCAACCAATTTCATAAGCTGGAGGATGTTTCCTACGGATGACTCATATACTACATTCGACGTGCTACGCAACGGAGAACCAGTTTCAAAGGATTTAAATACCGTGACAAGTGTCATGGACACTGATGCCGGCGCTACACCTCAATATCAGATCGTGACGAAACACAAGGGAGTGCCTACCGACACCACCAAGGCCTTCGCTCCATGGAAGGACAAGTACCTGAAAATTCCTCTCATCAGACCTGCAGGGGGGACTTTCCATTCCGCAGAATATACCTACGGTCCTGCTGACTGTAGCACGGGCGATGCAGATGGTGACGGACAGCTGGAACTGTTCGTGAAGTGGGATCCATCGGAGTGCAGGGACAACTCGCAGGGTGGATATACGGGACCATGCATCATCGACTGCTACAAACTGGATGGCACAAGGCTGTGGCAAGTGAATCTCGGTCACAATATACGCTCAGGGGCACACTACACCCAGTTCATGGTGTATGACTTCGACGGTGACGGCAAGGCCGAGATGATATGCAAGACGGCACCTGGGAGCGTAGACGGCAGGGGTCATTACGTCAGCGAGGCTGCAACGGACAAGACTATCCTCTCTGTCAATAATACTGCCGACCTCACAAACGGCTTCGGCAATGTGCTGGATGGACAAGAATATCTCACGGTGTTCAGCGGACTGACTGGAGAGGCCCTGCATACGGTGTTCTATAACCCTAATCGTGGGGGATACGTAGGGGGCGCGCCTTCGGGATCGAGCGAGAGTTTCTGGGGCGACGGCTACGGAAACAGATGCGACAGGTTTCTTGCCTGTGTGGGATACGTCAACGGTTTCGACCACCGTCCTAACGCCGTGATGGTGAGAGGCTACTACACTCACTGCTATGTATGGGCAGTGGAGTTCGACGGCAAGGAACTGACGACTTCATGGCTACATCACAGTTCATCGACTTCAGAATATAGCGTGAAGATGGGGAAATCGCCTGTGAAGTCGTACAAGAACACTTACAAGACGTTTGGTTCGGGGTTCTCTGCCACAGCCTTCTACAATGGGAACCACAACATTTCGGTTGCGGATGTGGACGGCGACGGAAAGGATGAAATCCTGCTCGGTGGGTCCACCATCGACCATGACGGAACCTTGCTCTACGCCACAGGCATGGGACACGGGGACGCCATGCATCTCTCCGACCTTGATCCCGACAGACCTGGGCTGGAGATGTTCGTAGTGCATGAGTCTTCGCCTTACGGTATGAGTTGCTATGATGCATGTACGGGCGAAAAACTGTTTCACATGGACCACGGCAAAGATACAGGTCGCGGGCTGGCTGGCGACATAAACGAAAGTAGGGGACAGGAGTTCTGGTCGAGCGCTGGAGCGTATGCCTACAATGCCAAGGGGCAGAGAAGCGGCAGCAAGGGGGCATCGCAGTGCTTCAGGATTTACTGGAACGGTGACGTCTACGACGAGATGCTCGAGGGCGGTACGGTGCTCACGGGATATGGGACGAAACTGGCTCACAATGGAATGGGATATGCCTGCAACGGAACGAAGAATACCCCTAACCTCAGTGCAGACCTCTTTGGTGACTGGAGGGAGGAACTGGTGCTCCACGACGACAACAACCTCTACGTGATGTCGTCTGTAATGCCGACGTCTCTGCGTTTCCCGACACTACTGTCGGACCATGTATACCGAATGGGCATCGCATGGCAGAATACTTGCTACAACCAACCTCCGCACCTCGGATATTATCTCCCCGATAGCGTAAAGACGGGATTCGAATATCCTAACGGAAAGGACCTGAACGTGGCTCTGGGCGATTCGCTTGCTGAGCCTCTGAGGGTGCACATCTTTGGCGCCACATCGGCAAACATTACGAAGACCATCCAGCCGGACAAGACCACAGTGGGAAACAGGAAGGCTCCTGAAGGCATGAGGTACACATACGATGCCACGATGAAGGAATGCATAATTTCGGGAACTCCAAAGCAGATAGGGACATACCTGCTAATATTCAAAACATCTGGGGCGGTCACAGGAGTGCAGATATCAGACACTTGTACCATAACTGTCTGTGACCCGTCGACCTCAGTTCATTCCGTGCTACCGAAGGAACGGAAAACTGGGAATCGGGAGACAGCCTTTTTCATCTCCGGACTACCTGCAAAGGATGACGACAAAGGAATCGTCATCAGGAATGGAAGGAAGACCCTGAGAAAATGAACATTTAAGAATGAAAGTAATAATTTTTTTCAAAGTTTTTGTTCTGTTAATAGGTTAGTAAGTATGAAGTTGTTCACAATTTTATTCTGTATGTGCTGTACTATCAGCATCGAGGCTTATGGCAAATGTGGGGTGGATGCACTCTTCAGACAATGTCGCACTCAAGGTAAATGCGGGAACGACCGAATCTCCAGAGGGATTCCACACATGGCCGCCGACAAGGATTCTGTCGGCTGGCCTGTGCCCGACGGAGAAGACGAGACCGTGACGGTACGAAAACTGATATGCGAAGGAAATCCTCTCTTTCGCGACAAATATACTGCCGACCCTGCCGTGCTTGTGAGGAATGACACCCTATGGCTCTTTGCCGGGCATGACAACGCAGGAAAACAGACTGGATACAGAATGTACGACTGGCTCCTGTATTCAACCGCCGACATGAAGCACTGGACGGAATACCCAGTACCTCTCACCATCGACGAGTTTGCATGGGCAAAGAGCCGCAAGGCATATGCCGGACAGGTAATCGAGAGAAACGGGAAATTCTACTGGTATGTCAGTACCAACACTCATGGCATAGGAGTCGCCGTTGCCGATAGGATTACGGGGCCGTATCATGATGCTCTCGGAAGCCCTCTACTTACGAACTCTGACTGCAAGGCAAGCAAACACAGCTGGGCATGCATTGACCCAACGGTCATCATTGACGATGACGGACAGGCCTACCTCATGTGGGGTAACGGACAGTGCTACATAGTACGACTGAAGGAGAACATGACCCAGACGGAAGGTCCGGTTACTCAGATTCATCTAGGCGACATGTTCCCGTTCACCGAGGCTCCGTGGATTTACAAAAAGGACGGGAAATACTATCTGATCTATGCCAGTGGCTGGCCGGAGAAGATTGCGTATGCCGTCAGCGACAATATCATGGGACCTTACATTCCGCTTGGTATCATAAGCGAAGTAGCGGGAAACTGCAACACCACCCATCCCGCAGTGGTGGAATTCAAGGGCCGCTGGTTGTTCTTCAGCCACAACGGAGTCCTGCCTGAGGGAACAAGCTATTCGAGAAGCGTGATAGCCGAAGACCTCATGTACAATCCCGACGGAACAATCCAGAAGATTCATCCGTCAAGCGAAGGAGTGAAACCATTTTAATTATTTTTTATAATGATTATCCGCAACCAGCCGACATGTTTCTGTTGTAGATACGATGCTCAAAATCCGATGTGCAGGCGACGGAAGCTATCATGAGCCTGTCAAACAGCTTGTCACCAAAATACCTGCGATTGAACTTGTAACAGAATTCATTGAGGTACTCTTGCAGGAACTCCGGCTTGATGCCGTGGTATATGTTCTTCATCAACGACTTTGAGTTGCTGATTGCGATGTGAACCCACGGGAGCACTTTCCCGATTTCCTTGGGGTCAATCTTCCTCCCGACATATTCGCTGAACATCTTTGGGAAGTTGACGTGCGATTTTGTGCCGTCGCTCACCACCGCGGCATCCCCATCGATGTCGGTGCTTGCTATCGGGTCTATCGTTTCCTTCTTTGAATCAGGAATGACGACCATCTTTATATGACCGACCTTTTTGGGCTTCTGCCCCTTCTTCGGGTTGTCCGCTTCAGTGCTTTCGGCCATAACGAGCACCTTCGTCTTTGCCTGACTGCCAGCACCGCGCTTCAGAGGCTCATCCTTCTGCCCATCGGGGACTTCGGTGGAGAAAAAGCCCTCATCCACCTCAACACTCCCCAGGAGGGTGTACTTGCTGTCACGTTTGCCCATGACATTCCTCAACTTGTGCATCATCTCCCATATTGGCTGATAGCGCTTGTGGCCGAGCTGGCGCTGCATCTCACTGGCGGAGAACGTGTTCTTGGTGGAGGTCAACAGATGGATTGCCTTGAACCAGTACATAAGGGGCAACTTGCTGTTGTGCATCACAGTGTCTGCCGTCAATGTGGTCTCGTGCCCACACCTGGAGCAACGCCAGCACTTGTTATGGCTGTCCCAATAGTTCTTTTGGCAACCACACTTCTTGCAAACAATGCCAGACTTCTCACGTTGAGCCTTGAGATAAGCCTCGCAGGAAGCCTCGTCGGGAAAACGCTGGGTAAATTCAAGCAGCTTCATCTTGCAGTGAAATTTTAAATCTGGTGTAAAGGTAAACATTTTCAGGGATTCAGCCAAATTCTTGGTCGGTTAATTGCGGATAATCATTATTTATTACTTATTCGGTGAATTTTTAGAACCCACCTTATTTCAGTTCGAGTGGTTGATATTTGTGTCCCTTTGCAGGTACGAACAATCCGCCTATGAAGTTGTAGTTCTCAGCTTTTCCGTAGGTAACTACGATTTGCTTCGGTCCTGTTATGTAGAACATAGGGTCGTTCAGGTACATGCGATTGCCGAACAAGTTCTTCTTCTGTTTCAGCATCTGTTCTCGCGTGGATTTCTCGTAAGGAACAAAGACATTTTCCATCCTGAGGGTCTCTGTATTGAACTTCCCTATAATAGATCCGCTGGAATATGTGATAGGCACTGATTCCTGATAGAGGGCTATGAGCCGGAATGTGTGTGTGCCTTCGGAGTCCGTAGCGTATGCTATCAAGCCTGGCAATCCTTGTAACTTCCACGGTCCGGCAGCGGCAGGGATTTCCTCAGTGTACATCACATTCCATTTCTTGCCACGGAACTCACCATTGGCTTTCTGACATAGATAACCACAGATGGAATCGCTTCCTTCCGTCATGTTCCATGTAGGTTTCTCTGTGTCCTCTGTTACTTCATACTGATGTGGTGGAACAGACTCGAGAGTGACGGTCTTGCCTTCTGGATAGCCAACTGTAGTCGTAGCGATGTGCATCAAGGCCTCGTTCTTCATGAAATAACTCTTGTCCCAGCCGAGTTCTTCGTCACGATGTACCTGCATGAGGTAACGTTCGTATGCCCATGTCTTCCACACTCCGTCACCCACCTGCAAGGCAAGGCGGGCGGAATCGGTCACGGCTTCTCCATTTTCGTCCGTCGTGTTGATTGTGTACTGATAAACTGCCGTGAACTTTGTCTGGCACAACGTGTCAAGCTTTTCATTGCCATTGGAAGGCACCTGTGCCGATGCTGAGAATGTCATCAGCAAGGCAGAGATGATTAATGTGACTTTCTTCATGTTTATTCTAATTCGAGTGGTTGATATTTATGAGCTTTGTCGAGTATGGCCACTCCACTAATTGTAGTTGCTATTGGTTCGATATCATCATTGAGGATGGTGGTATTTACATCGTTTGGGCCAAATTCGGGAAATGAGAACTGTGGGTTGCGGGCATAGATTTTCGAACCAATCGTTTTCTTTCTCAAACCCATCATCTGCTCATGCGTCCGTTTCTGATATTGCCTGATATCAAGGCGCTTGCCTCCTACCGAAGTGGGTACTGACAATACAAAGTACTTTTCATGAATGATAGGCAACGAATCGTTGTAGAGTGCAATGAATTTGAAGGTGTGAGTGCTGTCATTGTCTGCGGCATGTGTTATCAAGCCAGGCAATCCATGCAGTTTCCAAGGTCCTGCCGTCGTTGGAATGTTTTCGCCATAAAGTACATCCCATTTCTTGCCACGGTACTCTCCGGTTGCACGTTTATAAACAAAGCCAGAATCACTGTCGGCTTCGTTCAGTGTCCATTCTATGGGCTCCTTGTCCTCAACCGTTTCATAACAATATGGAGCGATGGCTTCGTGGATTGTGCGCTTTCCTTCGGGATACCCACTCACAATGGTCTCGACATGCATCAGGGCCTCCTGATTCAAGACATCCCAGATGTGTTCTCTTTTATGGTCGCGAAGGGGGAGAAACCGCATATAGGGCATCCACTTCCAATATCCGTCACCAACTTGCAGGGCAAGCAAGATACTGTCGGTCACTTCCTTTCCCGTATGGTCGGTGGTACGGATGGTGTAGTTGTACACGGCTGTGAACTTCGACATGCAAACAGTGTCCAGAGCCATCTCAAATTCTTCACCGTAAGTCTGTGCCGATGCAGAGAATGTCATCAGCAAGGCAGAGATAATTAATGCGACTTTCTTCATGTTTATTCTAATTCAAGTGGTTGATAATTAGTTCTTATTTTTGCATACTTAGGCACTGCTATGCCATTTATTTTATATGTTACTTCATCCAATCTGAGGACTCCGCCTGTTCTTCTTTTGAGATCTTCAATTGTGCCATAGAATTCGACACCTCCATTCCTGTCTTCTGCATCTGTAAAATAATAGGTAGCATCCTCCATGTAACGCTTGTCGAGGAAGAGCTTGTTGCGCATCTGGACGAACTTGTCGCGCTTGGTTTTGTTGATGGTAGCTTCTGCCGGATTGGTGATGGCTATGTGCTGCTGGGTGAGTTCGGACATCTCGAAACAGAAGATGTTGTCTGCATCCTCGGCCTTGACGATGAGTCCTGGCAAGCCTCTGAACTTCCAAGGTCCTGCGGTTGTCGGGACGTCCTCGGTGTAATAGACATACCATGTGCGACCTCCGTAAGTGGTCTGTGCCTTGTGGCAGAGGTAGCCGGCGATGGTCAGTGTGTCATCGAGCAATGTCCATTTCAGGTCGCCTGTTTCTTGGTATATATAGTGATAAGGTGGCACATCCTCCTGCACATCCATCTTCTTGTCGGCAAGCGACACGATTATGGTCGGCACATGTGCCATACCCTCGCGCTGGTACTCGTCGTAATACTCGTGTTTGTCAACATCCAGAACCTTGTACTTATGGGTGTAGTATCCCATGGTCTTGGTCACCTTACTGCCAACCAGCAGCACGGTGTGCAGTGAGTCGGTCACGGCATTGCCGTCCTTGTCCGTAGTATTGACTGTATAGTCATAGCCCACGGTGAATACAGTGCAGTCGATGCTGTCCTTTGTCTGTGCCCATCCGTATGTGGAGATACACATTGCAGTCAGCATCATTGACAGTCGGGTAGAAAATCTGCTCTGTTTCATAATATCTTTATTGCATATTGAATTATGTTTACAAAGATAGGGGTTACACCAATAAAGTCCAAGGATTTGAGTTTGCATTTTGTTTGCATTTTCATTCAGCATGAAAAAAACGAAATCTGTGCATTGTTTATAAACTGATAAATACGGCCTGTAAACTAAATGGTTACATAAATCCTATCGCGACATTTACTACGACAAATATAACGATACTGATTTTTCCCCGAAATCGTTCACGATTGCGATGAATGTTAATGTCTTTTTCATTGTTGTACTAATTCCTGCGGAAAGCTAAAGCCATCCGGATTATTTTCTTGAATT
>CALELI010000043.1 GCA_937902455.1 uncultured Prevotellaceae bacterium
CATGCTACTGAAGCCATTCAGCAAATCTCTGAAAACAACATTGACGAGAATAATGAATACAACAACCCAGCAGATTACTATGCTGTAATCAACGACTGCAACATCTATCTTGCAAACGTCGATACTGCACTCGTCACTCACGGCGACATCAAGTTCGAGAAGGAAATCCTTGCGGCAAAGATTTTCCGCGCATGGACATACCTCGAACTGGTCAAGGTCTATGGTCAGGTTCCATTCATCACCGACCAGGTCCTCACTGCAGCCGAAGCAGAGGAACAGACAGCAAATGCACCTAAGAAGGACATGAAGTTCATCTGCGAATACTTCATCAAGGAACTTGAGGACTACATGAGCTACAACTACCGTTGGAGCAGGAACCTCGACCTTCGTCCTTCCTATGCATCCAACTACGCAGGAGCATCCATCGCAAACTTCTTCATTCCAGTACGCGTAATGCTCGGCGAACTCAACCTCTGGCTCGGAAGTGTCACTAAGGACGTTGCTGCCTACAAGCGTGCCGTTCAGTACTACCACGACTTCCTCACCTTCACAGGTGAAGAACATCCTACAGGCTACAACCGCAACGCTAAATGGAGCACACGTAACTTCGACAACAAGCCAAACGACTCCTACGCATCAGGCGACCGCTTCAAGATGGGTAACATCACAGGCAAGAACACCGACGTGATTGCATACATCCCTGTCGATACACTCGAGTATTACGGAAACACAAGTGACCTCCGCGAGATCTTCTGCGCAACGTTCACAAACGACTACTACTCACAGGTATCCCCATCTGCACGTCTGAAGGAACTCTCAGCAGAACCTTGGTACTGCTATTTCGACTACAGAGGCCAGAAGGAACAGGACACTCTCTATGCTCCACGCGACGTAAAGAAGCTTGAGTCTGAGGCATACCTCGGCGACCTCCGCTATTCAGCAGTATGCAATATCGTGAGCGAACTCGACAAGTACCACGACTACAACAGCGAGCGTCAGTACATCCTCAAGTACACAGAAGGTTCTACACGTACAAGCAACGACGAACGTCTCCGCTTCGTACCTCTCTACCGTGTGTCTATGATCTACCTCCACATGGCAGAAGCACTCAACCGCGCTGGATTCCCTGAGACAGCATTCGCAGTCCTCAAGTACGGTCTTACCGACGACCTGATGCACAACCGCGACATCATCTCACAGCAGGAATTCGACGGCCTCCTTGCACTCACAACCATTGGTTACACAACATCCAACACATACGGAGAAGCAAGTTCTGCTGCATTCTGGGATTATACAGTATTCATCAACTACGACCCTACACTCGGTTCAGGACAAGGATTGGACCCAACCCAGGAAGGTATCCACAACCACGGTTCAGGCGACAGCCCACAGAATGCACACTACGTGCTTCCTCACAACGAGACTATATGGGCTAAGTACAACGGACTCGTTGCCGACAGCCTCTCGCTCACTAAGGAACTCCACGACTGGATGATGGAGAACCCAATCACATCTCAGTCATCACATGAGGACTCTGTGGCATTCTACGCAACTGTTGATGAATATCAGACAAAGATCACAGCCAAGTACGTTGCAGCAAATGAAGAATATCCAGTTGCATACGCAGCACAGCGTCTCGAATACCCTGACTTCGTAGCACAGAAGATTCTCGAAGAGGAAGCACTCGAGGGAATGTTCGAAGGCTACCGCTTCTACGACCTCATGCGCTGGGAGATGTTCTACGGAACGACCGACTTCCTCGCAACAGAAGTAGGCAAGCGAGAAGGCACAGCAGAAGGAGTAGCACCAGTACCAGAGGCACGCCTCACAGGCAACAAGTGGTATCTCCCACTCCGTAAGAGATGATTTCATTAGAAATATTTTAAAAAAAGAAGGGCTGCGAAATTGCAGTCCTTCTTTTTTTTGTCAGCCAACGGAAAATTGCAAAAAGACAAAAAGACAAAAAGACAAAAAGACAAATTGGCTCCGTGTTTCACAACAGAGAGCCAAGTGCAATCAAAAAATCAAATCCCAGATTTCCCCAAATGTATTTCCTTAGTTGATTATCAGTTTCCATGAATCGTGTTCAGATAATTTCTTCTGCAACTTTTCGAGAGTAGCCTTCGACTGGCCAATCCATCCTGCATCATAGTCTGGATCACCCTCGGCATCACTATTCACTTTTCTCTTTTCACTATTCACTCTTGTCGGACATTGTCCGACAAGTATGCACCCCTCAGTATCCTCTGGCTTGTTGCCTTCGTGGATGAGTATGTTCCTCGAATACTTGAAATCCGTGATGCGTGGTCGGAAGTCATTGAACTTTGGTGACCAGACACACGTTGCCAACGTGTAAACCCCAACCGGGATGGCTGACTTTCCGAGAACGAAGTCCTCACCATAGTAGGTGCTGTCGTGAAGCTCGAGAGTGTTGCAGACGTAGCTGCCATTGACGTACAGCTTGCCGATGGTGTAGCTGTTCTTGCGATAAGTCCTTGTAATGTTGATTCTGTTCATAGTCATTTCCTATTAATCTTTCCAATCATGTAATCCACGTATTCCTTCATGCCGAACACACTGCCAGCGTAGATGAGACACTGTGCGAAGTACCACAGTACGGAGTCCGAAATCTCGCCCACTGGCGAGGTGTAGAAGCCGAGGAAACTCATGACTGCACCGCTCGTGATGAGCGCAAGGGCAAAAATCATGTTGATGTTCTTCCTCATAGCCTTGTCCTCCACTTAAAGCTGTGTACCAGTAGCCGTGAGAGCAGTTGCAATCGCGATGATTACCCGAAGGATTGTGTTGAATATTTCCTTGAAGTTCTTCATAAGCTAATGTGTTTCCTAAAGCCCAGCCGGGGTTGGCCGGCTGTGGCTTTGAATTACGAATTACGAATTACGAATTACGAGTTGTTGTTAACTCGGATTTCGGATTTCGGATTTAAAGTTCGATTGTGATGAGTCGTTCAGAGCCGATGAGTACACGGAGCTTGACATAGTCGAGGGCTACGCCTGCGCTCTTGGTGAACTTACCAGAGTTCTCGTCAGTCTGTACCCATGACATGCCTGTGTTCTCCCACTGACCGCCATCGCGAAGACCCTTCACGATAAGGTCATCCTCTGGAAGTTCAGAACCAGTGATGTTGAGTTCAGTGACGTTGTCACCACGGTGGAGGGCAGCACCTGCAGCACCCGTGAGAGTGTTGACCACTGCACCCGACTTCATGTAGAACTCGGCAGTCACACTGCGCGGTGAAGTCATCTTGATTTCGCGAGGGTTGTCCTCGTTGCCGTCACCCCACTGTGCAAATCCGTAGCCGTCATTAGGGATTGCCTTTGCAGTTGCGTACGTGCCGTACTTGTAGTCACCGCTACCACTGACACTACCGTATGCACTCTGTCCGTTCTTGACGTTGACCATAAGGGTGAACTCGGAGCGGAGCAGTTCGAGGTTGTCGGCTGCCACCTGAGTAGAACCACTCTGGCTGACGGTGAACGACTGCTGTGCGCCCTTAGTTGCAAGGTTGAGGGCAGTCTGTGCGTTGCGAGTGTTCACAAGGTTGTAGCTTACGTCCTTCAGCTTCTTCATCAGAGAAGAGCGAGTCCAGCCGGCATAAGCCTTCGTGATGTGTGCAGAAGGAGTGAAGTCCTTGGCATCCAGCACTCCCTTGCTGGAGATTGACGGGAAGAAGATACCCATGTCACCCAGGTCGATGCGCTGACCGAGAAGAATCATGTCCTCGATACTTGCAGCAAGGATGGTGATGATACTGAGGATGTCGGCACGGCTGTATGCACCCTGTGCGGCAATGGACTTCGTGAAATCGTCGAGCGAGAGAGTGCCGATGGTCTGCGGAGTGGCATAAGCCTTCTGCACGGTCTTCTTGATAAGCTCACCGTTGCTTTCGTACTGCTTCTGTCCGTTCTCGTCAAGGTCTGCGACCTTCACGGAACGATAAGAGAGAGAATAATTAATACTCATTTTTGTGTGTGTTTTTAGTTGTTAGTAATTTCATTTATGAGACAGTTGCTCTCTGGATTTTTTTCTTTTTTTTGAACAATTTCCGTTTGCTTTGTTCT
>CALELI010000044.1 GCA_937902455.1 uncultured Prevotellaceae bacterium
CTTTTTTTGCTCACACGTGTACGCGCGAGGATTCAAGTTTTATCGGACAGCAATAATTAAAGTTTAGAGTTGATAGTTTAGAACTATTTTCGATTAAATGATTAATGATGGCAAGGGCAGTCGAGTTTTCGGCTGCCCTTGTGATTTTGTGACTTTGTGACTTTTGTCGTTTTCGATATATTGCTGAAGAATGGGTATGTGCTCACCACAGAAAACCACGTTGGATGTCAGGATCCCAGGGACTTCTTTACGAGTTTGTAGAGCTTGTCGTTCGGACGGACTTTTTCGTTGGTGACGAAGGAGATGAACTGGCCTTTGGTGGCTGTCTGCACGGGGTGGAGGTCGAAACGGATTTCGTCGACTGTCTGGATGAGGGCTCCTGTGGCGTTGCCTGTGACGAGTATCTTGTCGCCTACGCTGAGGTCTTCGTTCTCGATGAGGAATTCTCCGACTCCGAGCCTGGAGAAGTGCTTGGTGCACTTGCCTACGTACACCTTCTGCTCGGTGGCCTTGTTGCCGTAGACTTCGCACCACTCACCCAGTCGGGCTCCCTGGTAATAGCCGTCCCAGAACCCACGGTTGAAGACGGTGGAGAGTTCTGTGTTCCAGCGTTCGATGGATGATGGCCGTTCTTCGGCGGAATCGGTTCCTGGTCTGAGGGCTTCCCGGATGGCCTCGTCGTAGCACTTCACTACGGTGCTTACATATTCCGGTCCACGGGCTCTGCCTTCTATCTTGAAGACTCTCACTCCTGCGTTCATCATTATGTCGATGAACTCTATCGTCTTCAGGTCCTTAGGGGACATGATGTACTTGTTGTCGATATTGAGTTTCATGCCTGTCTCGAGGTCGGTCACCTCATATCCGCGACGGCAGATCTGCACGCACTCGCCCCTGTTCGCACTGCGGCCGGCATTGTTGAGGCTGAGGTAGCACTTGCCGCTGATTGCCATGCAGAGGGCTCCATGGCAGAACATCTCGATGCGGACGGGCTTTCCTGACGGGCCACAGATGTCCTGCTCTTGTATCTGGCTGAATATGTCCTTCACCTGCCACATGTTGAGTTCGCGGGCAAGTACGACTACATCGGCAAACTGGGAATAGAACTTGAGTGCCTCGACGTTGGAGATATTGAGCTGTGTGGAGAGATGGACTTCAACGCCTACTTTCCGGCAATACATCATGACGGCCACGTCGCTTGCTATGATGGCGGATATGTCTGCCTGTCTTGCAGCGTCGACAATCTCGTGCATGGCTTCCATGTCCTCGCCGTAGATGATGGTGTTGACGGTGAGATAGCTCTTCAGGCCGTGCTGCCGGCAGATGGCTGCAATCTCCTTGAGGTCGTCGATGGTGAATGCATTGGCTGAATGTGCTCTCATGTTGAGGCGTCCGATGCCGAAATATACTGAATCGGCACCTGAATTGATTGCCGCAGCAAGGCTCTCACGCGAGCCTACCGGTGCCATTATTTCAAAATCCTCCCGTTTCATTATTCATTATTCATTGTTCATTTTTCATTGTTCCTACTCACTGCTTCCACGAGTGCATCAACCTGGGACGGGGTGGTTGCCCAGCTGGTGCAGAAACGGACTGCTATGTGGTTCTCGCCGATATGGCGCCAGAGTTCGAAGCCGAACTGAGGTGCAAGTCTGTCGGCAAGTTCCCTGGTGAGTATCGGGAACTGCTGGTTGGTGGGACTGTCGACGAGGAACTTGCAGCCGATTGCCTCGAAGGCTTCCCTGATACGACGTGCCTGTACGTTTGCGTTGCGTGCTATGTCGAAATAGAGTCCGTGGCGAAGCAGAGTGGAGAACTGGAGTCCGAGCAGACGTCCCTTCGCCAGCATTCCGCCACCTTGCTTTATGTTGTACCTGAAGTCCTTCTTCAGTGAGTCATTGGTGATGACTACGGCCTCGCCGAAGAGGGCGCCTTGCTTGGTTCCACCGATATAGAATACGTCGGCGATGTGGGCAAGGTCTGCAATGGTCATGTCGCAGGCATCTGAGGTGAGTCCGTAACCCAGACGGGCTCCGTCGACGAAGAGGGGTATGTTCCATTTCGCGCACACATCCTTGAGTGCCTGCATCTCGCCGAGGGAGTATATGGTGCCCAGTTCGGTTGGCTGGGATATGTAGAGCATTGCGGGCTGAACGATGTGTTCCTGGCTTTCGTCGGAATAATGGCTCTCGAGGGCTGCATCTACGGAAGGGGCTGCAACCTTTCCATCTACGGAAGGGAGGGGCAGCACCTTGTGGCCGGAGTGTTCTATTGCCCCGGTTTCATGGGCATTGATATGTCCGGTATCGGCACAGAGCACACCCTGATAAGGACGAAGAACGGACGAGATGACTGTGGCATTTGTCTGTGTTCCTCCCACGAGGAAATGTACATCGGCATCTGGTGTCTTACATATCTCCCTGATGATGTTCCGGGCTTCCTCACAATAGTCGTCAACACCATATCCAGGAGTCTGGCAGTAGTTCGTGTCCTGCAGGCTCTGCAGTATTTCAGGGTGACACCCTTCAAGATAATCGCTATAAAACAGTATCATATTTTTTTTAATTCATAATTCGTTATTAGCCATTGGCCATTAGCCATTGGCCATTATTCTATAAACTCTAAACTTAAAATTCATAAGGACATTGTGTGCAAAATCTATGTTAATTCTCAACATCCGAAACGACAATTCATGATTTGAATGCAAATATAGTGAAATAATTACTATTTATGAAATCCATATTACGAATTTTTTATTAATTTTGCGACAGATATAGAAATTGTATAAATATGGAAAAGGTAAAAGTTGCAATAGTAGGATACGGCAATATCGGCCGTTGTGCACTCGAAGCTCTTGAGGTGGCTCCCGACATGGAATGTGTCGGCATAGTCCGCAGACAGGTATCTCCGATAGGTGACTATAAGGTAGTAAGTGACATAAGGGAACTCGGCAAGGTTGACGTGGCCATTCTCGCCACTCCGACCCGCAAGGTAGAGGAATTCGCGAAGGATGTCCTCTCACTGGGAATCAACACAGTCGACAGTTTTGACATCCATACCCAGATTCCTGACCTGAGGAGAAGTCTCGACGCTGTGGCAAAAGCAAACAACGCCGTCTCTGTGATTTCGGCAGGATGGGACCCGGGGAGTGACTCTGTGGTGCGTACACTCATGGAAAGTCTTGCTCCAAAGGGTATCACATACACGAATTTCGGACCGGGAAGGAGTATGGGACATTCTGTTGCCGTGAAGGCAATAGATGGTGTGAAGGATGCTCTCTCCATCACTATTCCCGTAGGAACAGGCATTCACAGAAGGATGGTGTATGTGGAACTTGAGGACGGTGCAGACTTCGGTAAGGTGGAGGCTGCCATCAAGGCCGACCCTTATTTCGTGAACGACGAGACTCACGTGCAGCAGGTAGCCTGTGTTGACGACCTCAACGATGTGGGTCACGGGGTGAACCTCGTACGTAAGGGTGTGAGTGGCGTTACCCACAACCAGCTCTTCGAGTTCAACATGAAGATCAACAACCCTGCCCTTACTGCCCAGGTGATGGTCAACATGGCCAGAGCCTCACTCCGGCAGAATCCGGGAGCCTACACGATGATTGAAATCCCGGTAATCGACATGCTCCCAGGCGAGAGGGAAGACATCATACGACACCTTGTATAATCTTAGGGTAACCGATACGAAAAGACCACCAGTCGGAAGATTGGTGGCCTTGGGGTATTCCTGGTCAAAAAAATGGCCCAGTCCGTTTCTTACGAAAATGTAGATGGAAAGAATATCCTTACGGTGGTTCTTGCCAATGCGTAAAGTACGTTCGCGTTCTTTGCTTTTTTTTGTCATGGCTATGTTCTTTTTTTGGGGGACTTCCTTAGCCATCGATTATGAATCTCCATTCATAAAGGACGATGAATCCTTTGAACGAGTGGACCCTATGGATGCTGGGGATCCTCTGGATCCTGTTGACGAGGTGGATTCCAACGACCCGGAAGACCCTCGTGATGCCTTAGACAGTTTGTCGCAGGACACGCCCGATACGGATGAAAGGATGGTCGTTCCCCAGGTGGTAAAGCCTGCTCCGAAAAAAGTGAAAAAGCCCAAGCGAGATTACTACCTTGCTGTACATAACGAACTTTCCGTTGTTGGCTCCGATATAATCCAGAAATCGCCCTTT
>CALELI010000045.1 GCA_937902455.1 uncultured Prevotellaceae bacterium
AATAGTCTTTCTTGCCATCAAGTTCCTTGTAGAATATGCCAACATCTGTCCTGCTCTTAGTACTTGCTGGAGTTGAATGAAGGGCAAGGTGCATCTTCTTGTTATCCGAGTTACGGACAACAGGGACTATCATGATTTCACCATTACATCCTGGTGCAATCACACCATTATTCTTTTCTCCAGAGAAGGCATCAGTGGCCCATTTGCCTTCGGCCTTACGGGCATTGGTGAATGTGAAGATATTGAACTTACGGCCGCCTCCTACTCGTGCAGAGCACAGGACACTTCCATCTGGCAGTTCCTCAGCCTTTGGCTCGTCGCCACTTGCTATGGCTGGAGTGTTGATGTCACCCAGTACCTGCCATGTCTCGCCAAAGTCATCGCTGTAATATACGTAATCGCAATTCACACCATTCACGTCCTTCACTATGCCGGAACAGTAGAGGCGATAATATTTCCCTATCCGGACGGTACGACTCTGAAAAATCTTTCCAGAACCTATGAACATTGAGCGGATAGGTCCCTTTGTACTTTTGTCCAGCAAGCCATAGAACATACTTTCGAGGTTGACCGGCTCACTCCATGTCTCGCCCTCGTCATAACTGTAGAAACGTGTGATTCCCTGATGCACCTCACGGGTTCCGTATGGGAATCCAGTATTGCCCGAACAGCTGATGACCATTATCCTGCTGCTGGTCCTGTCAGCAACGATACATGGATCGCCATAAGCTGCATCATATTTAGGCTTTGGAGAGGTTGCGTACTGTCCGTGAGTAAATTCCACTACGTTTCCCCAGGTCTTCCCGTTGTCCTTGCTCACGCGACGATGAAGTTCCACGCTTCCGAAACCAATATCTTTCAGTCCATATCTGTAGTCTGCAACTGCAATGAGATTTCCTTTCCATGTGGTTGCAATAGCCGGAATGCGATATACCGGTTCCGACTTTGTCTTGAATACTTCGTATCTTGGTTCACCCATTGAGTCCGTCTGTGCGTATATATTCGTCATTCCTATGGAGAATATCGCAGCAAAAGTTAGCATGATTCGTTTCATATTGTCTCTGTTTTTCTGCAAAGATAATATAAAATAAACACGTGAGCAAGAAATTCGGCAAACTAATATCTAAAAAAATCAGAATTATTCATTAACTTTGCAGAAATGAAGTACAAGAATATTATCCTCGACCTTGCAGGTGTGGTGCTCAACCTCGACCTCGAACGTGATTCGCGTGCATTGAATGCAGTCGGTCTTCCTCCATTCTCCAGGTTCCCGGACTATCCGGAAATGAGTGTGCCTGCCATGAAGTATCTCAACGGACTGATGCCCGTTGACGAATTCCTTGTCAGGGTGAAGCCATTCTGCAAGCCAGGAACGACGGACGAGCAACTGCTCTGGGCAATGGATGCAGTGCTTGACATAATTCCGAAGGAGAGATTTGACTTCCTCATCGGCCTACATAATATATATAATGTGTACCTGCTGAGCAATATCTATGAGTCAGCCTGGCAATATGTACTTGGCTTGTTCCGTGATTCGGGGCATACACTCGACGAGTGCTTCCACAAGGTATTCCTGTCTTACGAACTGGGACTCGCAAAGCCTGATCACAGTATATTCCAGGCAGTGATTGACCATACTGGCATCATCCCCGAAGAGACACTCTTCCTTGACGACGGAAAGGCAAATGTGGACTCAGCTGCCCAGATGGGATTCCATGCCGTGCTTGTACCCAACAACAAACTTGAGGAAACCCTCTCGGGCATAATTTCGTGTAATCAGTAAAATCTGCTATCCATCAAGTTTCCCATTTCGCGGGGTAAAGTGAAAAAATAACATTTAAATAGAAAATGCCCTGAAGGTCTGGTATCTCGCTTCGCTTGCTAC
>CALELI010000046.1 GCA_937902455.1 uncultured Prevotellaceae bacterium
AACGCTGAAATAGTCGTTTATATAGGCTGCGGCGAACGCGGAAACGAAATGACCGACGTTCTTCGTGAATTCCCTGAACTTATAGACCCAAAAACAGGCAGATCTCTCATGGAGAGAACAATTATCATCTGTAACACATCTTCAATGCCTGTTGCAGCACGAGAAGCTTCTGTATATACGGCTGTCACAATGGCAGAGTATTACCGTAGCATGGGCCTGAGAGTCCTGCTCATGGCCGACTCTACATCAAGATGGGCACAGGCTCTCCGAGAGATGTCAAACCGTATGGAGGAACTGCCTGGTCCTGACGCATTCCCAATGGACCTTAGTGCCTTGATTGCTAACTTCTATGGCCGTGCAGGATATGTATTCCTCAACAATGGTCAGGTTGGTAGTATCACATTCATCGGAACTGTATCACCAGCCGGTGGTAACCTGAAGGAGCCTGTTACTGAGAGTACTAAGAAGGTAGCCCGTTGTTTCTACGGACTTGAACAGAACCGTGCCGACAAGAAACGCTACCCTGCAGTCAATCCTATCGACTCATATTCAAAGTATCTTGAATATCCTGAGTTTGCCGAGTACATCAAGGGCACCATCAACGATGCCTGGATTCCAAAGATCCTGAAACTCAAGACTCGTATGCAGCGTGGTAAGGAAATCGCAGAGCAGATTAACATCCTTGGTGACGATGGTGTGCCTGTTGACTACCACGAGACATTCTGGAAGTCAGAAGTGATTGACTATGTCATCCTTCAGCAGGATGCATTTGATGAAGTCGACGCAGTCACTCCAATTGCACGCCAGGAGGAAATCCTTGATATGGTAACTGCGATTTGCGAGAAGGACTTCCACTTCGACAACTTCCTCGATGTAGTTGACTACTTCAAGAAACTGATCAACATCTGTAAGCAGTGGAACTATAGTGCTTACAAGTCTGACCAGTTCAACGACTATAAGAATCAGATTGTAGAGATGCTGAATTCAGCAAAGTAATTGAAATATAAAAAATAGAACATTATGGCAACAGCATTTCAAAAGATATATACTAAGATCAGTCAGATAACCAAGGCAACCTGTTCTCTCAAGGCAACAGGCGTTGGTTATGATGAATTGGCAACTATCAACGGCAAACTCGCACAGGTTGTGAAGATTGCCGGCGAAGATATTACACTTCAGGTCTTCGAGGGCACAGGCGGTATTCCAACTAATGCTGAAGTGGTGTTCCTTGGCAAGGCTCCTACGCTGAAGGTCAGCGACCAACTTTCAGGTCGTTTCTTCAATGCCTATGGTCAGCCAATCGACGGAGGACCAGAAATCGAGGGTAGGGAAGTGGAAATCGGTGGCCCGTCAGTAAACCCGGTACGTCGTAAGCAGCCAAGTGAGCTTATCGCAACAGGTATCGCTGGTATTGACCTCAACAACACGCTCGTTTCCGGTCAGAAGATTCCGTTCTTTGCCGACCCTGACCAGCCGTTCAACGAAGTAATGGCAATGGTGGCACTCCGTGCAAAGGCCGACAAGATTATCCTCGGCGGTATGGGTATGACCAACGACGACTACTATTTCTTCCGCAACACATTCTCCAATGCAGGTGCTCTGGACCGTATCATCGCGTTCATGAACACTACTGAAGACCCAGCTGTTGAACGTCTGCTCGTTCCTGACATGACATTGGCAGCAGCCGAGTATTTTGCAGTCGAGAAGCATGAGAAGGTACTCGTACTCCTTACAGATATGACATCCTATGCCGACTCGCTCTCAATCGTGAGCAACCGTATGGACCAGATTCCATCAAAGGACTCAATGCCAGGTTCACTCTACTCCGACCTCGCCAAAATCTACGAAAAGGCCGTGCAGCTGCCTACTGGCGGCTGTGGAGGAAGTATCACAATCATCGCAGTCACAACCCTCTCTGGTGGTGATATTACTCACGCTGTACCAGACAATACTGGTTACATCACGGAAGGTCAGTTGTATCTGCGTCGTGACAGCGATATCGGTAAGGTCATCGTCGACCCATTCCGTTCACTTTCCCGTCTGAAGCAGCTCGTTGCTGGTAAGAAGACACGTAAGGACCACAGTCAGGTGATGAATGCCGCTATCCGACTCTATGCCGATGCTGCAAATGCAAAGACGAAGCTGGAGAATGGTTTCGACCTCACCGACTACGATAACCGTTGTCTTGACTTCGCAAAGGAATATGCAGACAAGATTCTTGCCATCGACGTCGACCTCGACACAACCGAGATGCTTGATGTCACTTGGACACTCTTCTGCAAGTACTTCTCACTCGAGGAAGTCAACATCAAGAAAGAATTTACTGACATCTACTGGAATAAGTAATGGCAATAACTTTTCAATACAATAAGACATCGCTTCAGCAAATCGAGAAGCAACTGAAGATGCGCGAGCGGACCTTGCCTATTATCAAGAACAAGGAGACCGCGCTGCGTCTTGAGGTCAAGAAATGCAAGGAGGAAGCCGTCGAGTTGGAGAAGCAGTTGCAGAGCCAGATTCAGGGATACGAATCCATGTATGCGCTGTGGGGTGAGTTCGACCCATCCCTCGTGTCGCTCAAGGATGTAGAGATGGACGTGAAGAAGGTGGCAGGCGTCCGCGTGCCTATCCTTACCAATATCCGTCTCGACGTGAAACCCTTCGGCCTCTTCTCTTCACCAAAATGGTATTTCGACGGAGTCAAACTCCTTGAAGGACTTGCCAAGACAGCAGTAGAGCGCGAATTCGTGCTTGCCAAACTCGGTCTGCTCGACCATGCCCG
>CALELI010000047.1 GCA_937902455.1 uncultured Prevotellaceae bacterium
CCCTACCTAGCCTCCCCTCAAAAGGGGAGGAACAAGAACCTTGGCCTGTGGACGGGAAGTCTCCCCTCCGGAGGGGAGATTTAGAGGGGTCATTAGAGTTGAGGGAATATAGGAAATAGTGAAATTCGAACTACTACATACAGATAACGGAAGTGAAGCCAGGGCCGGAGTCATCAAGACCGACCACGGACAGATACAGACACCGATATTCATGCCCGTAGGAACACAGGCATCAGTGAAGTGCGTCCATCTGCGTGAACTGAAAGACGACATCAAGGCACAGATAATCCTCGGCAACACATACCATCTTTACCTGCGTCCAGGCATCGAACTGCTCGAGCAGGTCGGCGGACTCCACAAATTCAACGGCTTCGACCGTCCTATGCTTACCGACAGTGGAGGATTTCAGGTGTTCTCACTCTCGGGCATAAGGAAACTGAAGGAGGAAGGAGTGGAATTCCGCAGCCACATCGATGGAAGCAAGCACTTCTTCTCGCCTGAACGGGTGATGGACATCGAGAGAAGCATCGGTGCTGACATCATGATGGCACTCGACGAATGTACCCCTGGCGATGCTGACTATCAGTATGCCAAGAAATCCCTCGGACTGACTGAGCGCTGGCTCGACAGATGTCTGAAACGCTTCAGCGAGACCGAACCGAAATATGGATACAGTCAGGCTCTGTTCCCTATCGTTCAGGGATGTACCTATCCCGACCTCCGACGCCGTGCAGCGGAGAATGTGGCCAGCAAGGAGGCCGAAGGAAATGCAATCGGAGGCCTGGCCGTAGGAGAACCGACTGAGGTGATGTACGAGATGATTGAGGTGGTCAATGAAATCCTGCCTAAGGACAAGCCTCGCTACCTCATGGGAGTGGGTACTCCTGAGAACATACTCGAGGGTATAGAGAGAGGTGTCGACATGTTCGACTGCGTGATGCCTACACGAAACGGCAGGAACGCCCTGCTCTTCACACGTCACGGTACGATGAACATGAGGAACAAGAAATGGGAAGACGACTTCACTCCTATCGATCCCGAAAGCGACACATACGTAGACCAGACCTATAGCAAGGCCTACCTGCACCACCTCTTCAAGGCACAGGAATTTCTTGCCATGCAGATTGCGTCAATCCATAATCTCGCATTCTACCTCTGGCTCGTAGGAGAAGCCAGGAAACACATCCTTGCCGATGACTTCACCATCTGGAAAGGCAACATTATCAAGGAACTGGGAGTAAGACTATGAAGCAGAAGTTGAACATACACTTTCCACGATTCATTTCCCGGCTCGACAGATACATCATCGGGAAATATCTCGGCACGTACTTCTTCACCATCGTGCTGCTCATGTCGATTGCCGTAGTATTCGACTTCAACGAGCACGTCGACCAGTTCGTGGAATATAACGCACCAGCCGAAGCAATCATCTTCGACTACTACCTCAACTTCATTCCTTATTATTCCAACCTTTTCAGTCAGCTGCTCGTATTCGTTTCCGTGATTCTCTTCACGGTAAAGCTTGCCGACAACACCGAAATCATTGCCATGATGGCCTCCGGAGTAAGTATCTGGCGACTGCTGAGACCTTACCTCATATCGGCACTCATAATCTCCGCACTCACCTGGTATCTTGGAGCCTATGTCATTCCGAAAGGCAACGTGAAACGAGTGAACTTCGAGAACACCTACCGAGGACGAACACGAGTCACCTATGCCAGCAACGTACAGTTGCAGGTGGCAGATGGTGTAATAGCATATATCGGCCGATTCGAGAGTTCAAACAAGACAGGCTACGACTTCCGACTCGACCAGTACGAAAACAAGAAAATCATCAAGGAGATGGAGGCGTCGATTGCCGAATACGACACACTCTCCGAAGAACCTGGTCACTGGATTATCAAGAACTGGCAGGAGCGTGACCTCAAAGGGATGAAGGAAGTGCTGACACGGGGCGACCGCCTTGACACCTTGCTGAACATGCAGCCTCAGGATTTCCTCATTGCACGCGACCAGCAGACCACCCTCACCACTCCTGAACTGAAGGAATATATTGACCGGCAGAAGGAAAGAGGCTTTGCCAACATACAGAGTTTCGAGGTAGAATACCACCAGAGACTCGCCTCCTCCTTTGCTGCAATAATACTGACAATAATAGGATTCTCGCTGTCCACCACGAAGAGGAAGAACGGAATGGGAATCGCCCTCGGAGTCGGAATAGCCCTGAGCTGTCTTTACATTCTCTTCCAGAAAGTATCGTCCACCTTTGCATATCAGGCCGATATGAACCCGGCCCTTGCTGCGTGGATTCCAAATATAGTGTTCTTGTTCATAGCCCTCTATTGCATGCGCTTCGCACCAAAATAATGAATCTGTGTATTGACATAGGAAACTCATCTGTGAAGGCCGGGATATTCCGCGACGGTTCACTCATCTGCACCCAGCGAGTCGAGGGGCATGACCTCTCATGGCTCGTCACCTTCTGCGAAGGCAAGGAGATTGACAGGTGTATCGTTTGCTCGGTTTCAGGCTATACGGCAGATAACAAGGAAGATGTGGACAAGATATGCAATGATGCCATATACTTCTCCCACACCACCCCTATCCCAGTCACGAACCTCTACCACACCCCCGAGACCCTCGGTCCCGACAGGCTGGCAGCAGCCATAGGTGCGTATTTCGAGACACATCAGGATACAGCCGTCATCGATGCAGGAACGGCAATAACCTATGACATCGTGACCGCTCAGGGAGAATATCTCGGAGGGAATATATCTCCAGGTATCGACATAAGGCTGAAAGCCCTTCACGACTACACAGCCCGACTTCCCCTGATAAGTGCCGACGGTCCCCTGCCCGACTTCGGGAAAGACACCGAGACAGCCATCCGTTGCGGAGTGATAAGAGGCGTTAATTACGAAATTGAGCAGTTTATTAGCCAAATGTTATTAAAATATCCTAATCTTTTAGTATTTTTAACAGGTGGAAGTAAAATAGATTTTGAAGACTCCATAAAAAAACGTATTTTTGTAGACAAATACATAGTGTTGAAAGGACTTAATGTCGTTTTGAATAATTTGTAACATACTCGGGACATGAAAATAAAAGGAAAAGACATATTATCCAGACTTGTCGCAATCGTGGCATTTGCGCTCATTTCAGTCATGCAGAATGGCACATCGGCAAATGCCCAGAATGGTATCAACTCACCATACTCTCGTTACGGATTCGGAATCATCTCCGACCGTTCCATGGGATTCAACAAAGGCATGGCCGGAGTGGCACAAGGCTTCAGGGGCGGAAGTATCGTCAACGTCGGCAACCCTGCATCCTATTCGGCAGTCGACTCCATAACGGCATTGTTCGATTTCGGACTCAGCCTCAGCAACGGCAACTACAAGATGGGCGAGATCCAGCAGAACGCCAAGAACTCAAGCCTTGACTATATCGCACTCCATTTCCGTGCGGCACAAGGACTTGGAGTGGCTGTCGGAGTACTACCGTTCTCCAACATCAAATACGATTTCGAATCCACCAGCACGACCATTAATGGAAGTAAGGAAATCACATCGTCATCCACATATACTGGCGACGGCGGACTCCATCAGGTTTTCTTCGGAATGGGTTGGCGACCTTTCCGCCCAATATCCATCGGAGCAAACATATCATACCTCTACGGAGACTATGCGCACATATCCACCACATCATTCAGCGATGCCAGCATCTTCTCGAACGTAAGGTCCTACGTAGCCGACCTGTCAACTTACGCACTCGACCTTGGTATTCAGTATGTTCAGCCAGTCAGCAAGAGCAGCACACTCACCTTTGGAGCTACGTACGGTTTCGGCCACGACATCAGCAACAGGGCGAAGCGAATATCAAGCCGCATCAACGCCAGTCAGTTACAGGCAAGTTCCGACACAATCACGCTTAACGACGCCTTCCAGTTGCCTCACACCATTGCATTCGGACTTGCATACAAGTACCTTGACAAATGGACGGTCGGTGCAGACTGTGAGATACAGAAATGGGGAGACTGCAAATTCCCTGTGACAGTTGATGAAGGCGGAAAAGACGAGTTCGTTTCCAGGAAGGGACAACTCAACGACCGCATAAAAATATCTCTTGGAGGTACACTCCTCCCAGACGCCTATTCCAGCAGCCTGTTCAACCGCATTCAGTACAAGGCAGGATTCTATTACTCCAAGTCCTATGCTAACGCAGACTTCACAGGCACACTCTCCGACAAGCCATACGAATATGGGCTTTCAGCAGGGGTCAGCATTCCTATCGACAACAAAAATGCGTGGAGAATGCGTTCAAGGATTAACCTCACGGCACAGTGGGTACATACAAACATACCATACGCTGACAATATCGCCTTCTCCCAGACTGGTAATGTCATGAAACGCGAACTCGTAGAGAACTACCTCCGACTTTGCATCGGACTCACATTCAACGAAATCTGGTTCAACAAGTGGAAAGTTCAATAAAATCAGGGTAAAGGACCATAACCAACGAACTAAACAAAACGAATTACAAACTATAAAATCCATTAAATTATGAAAAGAAATCTTTTGACCTTCATCCTGCTTGCAGCAACAACCCTCGCAGCCAATGCCCAGGGCAAATATGCAGGAACAACCATCTATGACCGAATCGGTCACGGACAGGACAGTATTGATGTTCTCAATGCCATCACCCTCTATCGTGAGGCATATAAGGACAAGAACTGGAACGAGTCATACCAGAACTGGCAGATCGTATTCGACAAGGCACCACTCGCACAGAGCCGTACCTACACCGACGGAGTCAACATCATGCAGCAGCTCATCGCAGGAAGCCAGGACGATGCAAAGAAGGCTGAGTACTTCAATACCCTCATGAAGATCTACGACCAGCGCCTTGCAAACCTCGACGACCTCAACTCTTTCGCAACAGCAAAGACAACAACCACCCGGGGCAACATCCTCACACGTAAGGCAAACGATTACTTCACCTACGCACCACAGACAGCCGACAAACTCGACACATCCTACAAGATGTTCAGGGAAGGTATTCAGGACATGGGTGTAAACGAAGTACAGGGTTTCGTACTCTACAACTTCATCATCTGTTCCCACGCACGCTACAACGCCAACCCGGGAGCAAACCGTGAAGACTTCATCAACGACTACTTCACCATCAAGGACGTCTGCGAGAACCTCCTCGAACAGGCAAAGGAATTCGCATTCACCGACAGCATCGCAACCCAGGAAGACAGCATCCGCGCAGCAGAACTCGAAGAGAAAGGTGCAAAGATCGTGGCACAGTATCAGCCTACATTCAACAAGTGCCAGGAACTCTTCTTCAATTCCAACGCAGCCAACTGCTCCGACCTCGACAAGCTCTATGCCGAGAAGGTTGAAGCCAACAAGGACAACAGGGACTACCTGAAGCAGGTGCTCAAGGTTCTCTCTGACTTCGAGTGCGACAGCAGCGCCCTCTATACATCCATTTTCGATGTCCTCTATCCAAAGAAAGAGAAGAAAGTCACGACCAGCAGTGGTTCAATCGACTTCTATCTTGAGGAATATGCAGAAGAGACAAGCGGCAGCCGCAAGGCAAAACTGGCAGCCAGCATAGCACAGATATACTACAAGCAGGGCCGTCTCGGCGACTGCGAGAAATGGTGCCACAACGCACTTGCAGCACAGCCAACTTACGGACACGCATATCTGCTCATAGCCAACTGCATCGTCCGCAAGGCACCGGCTGCAACTCAGAACGTCAACCAGATGCTCAACCGAAGCCTCTACTTCTGTCTTGCCATCGACAAGTGTAACCGAGCAAAGGCAGTCGACCCGGCATGCGCATCACAGGCAAACCGCCAGATTGCATCCTACAACGGAAACCTCTTCCCTAAGTCAGAGGCATTCATGATGGGCATCAAGGCCGGCGAGAGACGCACGATCCTCGGCGAGGCAACAACACTCAAGTTCCGTTAATTCGTCAGCACACGAATGTTTGAACACATGACACACAGGTTCAGCATGGCGGCAGTCCTTTCGGTTGCCGTCATGCTTGTCTGTCTGTCATGCGAGAACAAGGATAATCCCGATGCACCACAGATCGGGAACCGACAATATCTCCCGATACTCAAGTCAGGGGGAGTATCGACACTTATTTCCGACTCTGGCGTTGTACGCTACAAGATCATAGCAGAAGAATGGTCCATCTACGATCAGACATCCCCATCCTACTGGGCATTCGAGAAAGGACTGTTCATCGAAAAATACGACGACAACTTCCACGTACAAGCCTACGTTTCATGCGACACAGCCTATAACTACGACGTAAACGGCATCTGGGAACTCCGCGGCAGAGTAGTAGCCCGCAACATCAAGGGCGAGACATTCAAGACATCCCTGCTCTTCTGGAACACCCGCGAGCACCGCATCTTCTCCGACCGCTACATGGAAATCGACGGCATCGACCAGGACCTCTCCGGCTACGATTTCAGTTCCAACGAAAGCATGACCGAATATATCATCCACAAGTCCAAAGGCGCCTTCCCACTCGACGACAGGGAAGAAGAACCAACCCCCGACCCGATGCCAGAAAGCCTGAGAGAGGAAAATGATTCGACAACAGCAAATATTTAGAACACTGTGCCTCCATCAGACATACCATTGAAATAATTTTGCAGTCGTAACCGCAATAGATAGTACGATTATGGCAATGAACATTATTAATAAGTATGTATGGTTGGTAGAAACCATCTACCGAGCGCATAAGATTTCGTTTGAGGACATCAACCGCAAATGGCTCGACGACGAAGATTTCAGTGAAGGTGTTGAACTTCCCTTACGCACGTTCCACAAATGGCGTATTGCCGTGGAGGAAATGTTCGGGCTGGTTATCGAGAATGAAAAGCGTGGGGAGTACCGCTATTACATTGCGAATGAAGATGAGATAACCAAAGGAGGGATGCGCTCATGGATGCTGAACACAATAAGCACAAGCAACCTCCTACTGGGGAACCGAAGTCTGAATGACCGCATACTTCTTGAAGATGTTCCTTCTGGAAGAGAATATTTGCAGCCTATAATAGATGCAATGAAGAAGAATCACCTCATACATTTCACCTATTACAATTATTGGCGCAACGACTACCGCCAGCATTGCGTGGAGCCATACTGCGTGAAACTCTTCCGTCAGCGTTGGTATATGGTCGGAAAGATGCTTGGTGCAAATGTCGTACTTGTTTATTCCCTTGATAGAATGTCTGAGTTCAGAAAGTCGGAACGTACATTCAAATATCCAGACGATTTTGACGGTGAATACTTCTTCAAGGATTGTTATGGTATCATAGCTGGCGATGGAACAGATACACAGCATGTAGTTTTGAAGGTAAGTGCCGGTCAAGCCAATTATATGAGAGACCTTCCGTTGCATCAATCTCAATGTGAGACAGAACAAACCGATGAATACAGCATCTTTGAACTGAAAATCCGACCAACCTTTGATTTTCAGCAGGAGATTCTTTGGAATGGTGAAGATGTGGAAGTGCTTAAACCATTATGGCTACGAAAGGAAATAGCTGGAAAGATTAAACGAATGTGGAACAAATATAAGGAGGACAAGAAATGAAAGACTTTGCAGCAATAGATTTTGAGACAGCCAACTGTGAGCGAAGTAGCGTTTGCAGCGTCGGCATCGTAATAGTTCGGAACGGAGAGATTGTCGATACCTTCTATTCGCTCATCAATCCAGAGCCTAACTATTACAATTACTGGTGTACACAAGTGCATGGACTTACTGCACAGGACACAGACAATGCCCCTATTTTCCCTGACGTATGGAAACAGGTGGAACCACTCATAGAAGGGCTACCACTCGTGGCGCATAACAAGGCATTCGACGAGAGCTGTCTGAAAGCAGCATTTCGCACCTATCAGATGGATTATCCCGACTATGAGTTCCATTGCACGCTCCTCAAGTCAAGGGAAGTCTGGCCAGAAGGACATCATAACCTCGACATCATAGCCGAGCGTTGTGGCTACAACTTAAAGAACCACCACCATGCCTTGGCTGACGCTGAAGCATGTGCTGCCATAGCAATAAAAATTCTATAAAATATGGAAGATCTTCAAAATCTGCTTGTCGAGATTCAGAGAGAAGTCGACAAGTTAAGACAAAAAAAAGAAGAAGCCCGAAAACGTGGTGAATCCTTTAACATATTCAATGTATTAGGATTGTCAACCAATGAGACCCGAACTCACTCGGCGTTTATCGCGGAATTATTGAACCCACGTGGCAATCATGGCTGCGGTAGTATGTTTTTAGCAGAATTCATTAGGCAAATCCATCAGGAAGGGTTGAATATGAATTTTGAAGAAACGAAAGTCCAAATTGAGCGTAGCATCGGTTTAAAGAATGATGATGTGACCGAAGGTGGACGCCTTGACATTGTTCTTCAAACGAAAGATGTCATGATAATTATCGAAAACAAAATTTACGCAGGAGATCAAGAAAAACAACTCCTGCGTTATTGGAATTATGCCCAAAAAGAATTAAAGGCTGGAAAAGTAAAGCAATCTACAATTCTATATCTGACTCTGGACGGGCACGAGGCCAGCGAATATTCAGTAAATAAAGAAACAGAATACACATGTATCAGTTATACAGACCACATACTCTCATGGCTGAATAACTGTATAGGATTATCGGCACAAAAGCCTTTGATAAGAGAAACTATTATTCAATATTCAAATTTAATAAAGCAACTTACCAATCAAGACATGAATACGACAGATGCGCAACAGATGTATGAAATAATGAGTAAATATCCAGAAGCGACAGCAGAGATTTACCATTCAGGATATGATGGCTATTTAAAGTATATTTTTGAAAAACATGTTACCCCAAAACTTCAGTCTTTTGCTGAAGATAAAGGCTTAATATATAAAGAAGAAAGCCTTTGGAATGGTGGATGGAAAGCATTTTATTTTTATCGTTCAGAGTGGAAACACTATGCAATCAATATCACAAACGAACATAATAGCAACTTCAGAGATTTCTTTATTGGTGTTGCATCGCGCAATGATATTAGCAATAGCGAAATGTTACCTGTGCAGGAAAGACTAAACGCTTTCAACAACAAAGGTAATCGATATTGGCCTTTTGGCTATGCCTATTTACCCAAATATTCTTCTTGGTGGACAAGTGTTACGATAGATATGATAAATGGAAATTTTGCTAAATTCATAGAAAATTTAGTTAGTGAGGTGTTGGAAGAATTAGATGAAAGACATATAAATCTATAATATTATTTTATCATTACTTTTTAGCGACCTGTGCCTTAGAACGGCGTAGGTCGCTTTTAATTTTGCCACATCAAACTTCTAAAACGCATTTATATGGACACTTTTGAGATTTTCATTCACAAATGGTACGAGAAGCAGATTGCCTTATGTACCGAAACAGAGATAGATGAAGCAAGGAATAATTATGGCCTATGTCTCAGACTCTATCATGAGATAACTGAGGAGCCAAAAGCTATTATTCGCATTGATAGCCGAGATTTCGAGTACCTTTTTAGTGATAGTAATGAAGTAAACGCTTATGAATGCAGTATAGATGGAAGAGATACACAGCGAATGGCAAAACTCGTAAACACAATCAAGGAAAAGATAGGTTATTCACAATGTCCATGCAAACTACTACTCTATCTTTTTGCTCCAGACAAGAATGACTTGTTGATGAGTGAAATGGAAGTTATAAATGATTGGCTGAACGAATCTTTCAACAACAAGGAAATAAGGTTTGGGCTTGGCATTAATGAGAGCAGCAACGAAATGAGACTGGTTGTAATGATTCAATACAATTCAAGATGGCAATGAAGACTAAATGGCAAGCTAAAGTATGGTCAGAGAAAGCTCATGAAGGTTATTCTGATGTTGATTATGGCGACGTGTGGAGTCTTGACGAAAGACTTGCCGACATAATAAGTAAGCACCTTCACGCATTTCTCAAAGTCGAAAAAGGTCCAAATGGTGGATGCCCAGGAATCATAGTAAATGAAGTTGGAGAAGAAAAGGCTCATGAATCATGGTTGCAGATGATTAGGAAGATGATTTACGCATTCGACGAATATCAATCTGTTCCTGACAAATTTAACATCGAACCAGAAAAAGAAGTTCGCATCAAGGAAGGTATGCAGTTATTCATTGACTACTTTAAATATTTATGGATATGACAGCACAAGTACTTCGACTTAGCTCAGCACAAGAAATTTTCAATATGGTAGAAGTTCGTGAGATTGAGATTGAAATTCTTTCAATCATTGAAGAAAATGATAGGCGTTGGTACTCCAATAACGCTTATAACGAAGCCGTCAAGCATCTACTATCAGTCAGAAAGAGTGTGCTTGACTCAAAATTCGTCATGGACGAAAACTATAAGTCATTGCTCTCGGATTTCAATGAAGCCCTCATAGCGCAAGCCACAGAAATGCGGAAACGTGTCATTGACCAGCACAATGCGAGTATCAACTGCGGAATAGAGTGCGACATTGAAACCACCGGCAAATGTTTCCTCGGTTACAAATACTCTTCTATACATCCAGTGCAGACCATGAGGGCAAAGAAAATCTGGAATATTCTCAATGGCTCATACGACGAGTTCATGCCTCTGTACTACAATGGCGCATGTAGTTTTTCCATTTGCAATAATGAAAAGCCTGAATCCATAAACCAGATGCTGTATCTTGACGATTACTTAGACAACTGGAATGAAATGCTCGATAAGGAGATGACGAAGGACATGCGTCTGGTCTATCCTTTCCATGCTCTGTTTACCGACATGGACTTTTCAATCTTTGATTTGCTATGGGTACGAGATTTCAACATCAAGATAACGACAGAAGTTGATTATGACTCATATCCAAAAGACGTAGAAAAATACGATGACATTGACTGGGATAAATTTGATTATTTTGATTAATTACATTACAACCAATATCCATTCATGATAAAGGGCTTATGCCTTTTTATACGGATATGTTACAGTATTAGTCAATGAAAATGGGACGGTTCTGCTATCCGCTTTTTGCACATGAGACAATGACATCATAGGCAACTACAAGAATCAAAGGTTCGGCAAACTCACCAACCATGGTTCGGCAGGCTCACCAACCAACAGTTGATGCAAAGGCAGCCAGAACGGCTGCCTTTTTCATCCGTTCTATTCGTAAGGTATAGTTATCGTCATCG
>CALELI010000048.1 GCA_937902455.1 uncultured Prevotellaceae bacterium
TGATGTCATTGTCTTTTGTGCAGAAAGCGGATAGCAGAACCGTCCCATTTTTCTAATTTTTCTATCGGCATGATTCAAAAAATCCGATTAAACGTTGTTTGTCCAACGATTTAGTCCTTAAATCAGTAAATTTCTTCAGAAGAAAGTTGCATAATTGTATAACTTTTATTACTTTTGCAACGTGATTAGAAAAATACAGGCATACGGAACTCATTACAGTGAGTTTATGAAGTCCCTTTCCGAAGCTGAGCGGCTAAAGGTCCAACGTGCTTTGTTGCTATTTTCAAACAACGAACGAATCCCAGCGCACTATATCAGGTATATAAGGGATGGAGTTTACGAGTTCAGAGTAACGTACGGCAACAATGAGTTTAGAATCTTCTTCTGCTATGATGGGGATACATTGGTTATCCTTTTCAACGGTATAAGAAAGAAGACCCAGAAGTTAAAGAACACAGATATAGAAAAAGCAGTAAAACTAAAAAAGGAGTATTATGAAAGCAAACAACAAATTGTATGATGTCAGTGCTGAACTTGACAATATATTCGGTGTACCAGGCACAGAATCCCGACGTAAAGCAGAAGATCTTGCATGGCAGGAATACAATGCCCAGATACTTCTAGATGCACGAAAGAATGCCGGACTGACTCAAGAGGCTCTCGCAGAACGTATTGGAGCGAGTAAAGGTTATATTTCACGCATCGAGCGTGGAATAACTACACCTACGATATCTACATTCTATCGTATCGTTGCAGCAATGGGGCTGGCAGTTGAATTGCGTCCGACATTGTAATGCGATACGTAAATATGTAACTCAGCTTTCGCACATGGAATAATGAACAATGTTCCGAGCTATCATCGGCTGAAGCCTCAGGCCCTTCGACTCCACTCAGGCTAAACTCCAGCGGAGGTCTCGCCTGAGTGGCCGTAGCGCCCGAAGAAAGTTTTGAATAAAAGAACAATTACCGACAATTCGAATAGAGCTTGGTGCAAAAGCTCATAGTCTGGGTTGTTGTTCATAATTGTTCGATTAATATTGCTTTGGTTCAGTCGAAGAATGAACTCCGTAGAAGAAGGGAATGAAGATGTGAGCTTGCTCACAATATTCAGACACTTCGAGACGGAGAACTCTGAAAGAGCAATGCAATCGGAAATTGTTCTTAAGGGGCGTTCTAATAATTCCCCGCAAAAATAAATAATTAACAAACTATGGGTGTTATTGCTATTTTGATGCTTTTGGCTTTTTCTTTGCATCTTGCTGTCCTTCATTCAGTCACGATGCCCGCATCGCTCCTTCACTCAGAACAGCAACCTGCTAAAGAAAAATCTCAAAATCACCTAAAATGTAATTAATAGAACACCCCTTGAGTGTTTAGAGTATGTAATGGATTTTGATATGAAAAAACTGGTGTTGTTTGTACTGGCAGGGCTGTTGCTACTGACGGCATGCTCTTCGGGAGGCAAGAAAGTGAAGAAGGTGGGTAAGACTACTATCAGTGCTCCGTACGAATTGCTGATCGTGGCCGACAAGGAATGGCTGGAAACCGATGAGGGAGAGGTGTTGACAGGCTTGTTCAAGTCGGACGTTGCTGGCGTGATTACCCCGGAACCGAATTTCAGGGTGATGAGTGTCAATCCAAATACATTCACTAAACAATTCCGTGCCTTCGCAAATATCGTGATAGTAAAGACAGACTCTAAGGTGAAGTCTCCGGCAATGAGCATAGCTAAGGATGTCTATGCCCATCCACAGACAATCATGACCATTGTTGCCCACGACGGACAGCAAATTGCCGAGTACGTGAATATGAACGGCTGGAGGTTGCTCGATATCTTCATCGATGCGGAACTGGACCGTGAAATGGGGTATCTGAAATCCGTCTATAGTGGTAAGGTGATGAGCCAGGCAAAGAAACAGTTTGGCTGCGAGATTTATGCTCCTCAGGACATCCAGTCGATTAAGACTGGTAAGGATTTCTTCTGGGGATCGTCAGTGGAGAGGGACAATGCTCTGAATATCTGCATGTACAGTTATGGCTATGATACGACAGATGGTTTGCTGACTCTTGAAAACTTCGTTGCTCACAGGAACGAAGTCATGAAAGCCAATATACCAGGCGAACATGAGGGACAGTACATGACCACTCAGGAAATTGGACTCGTAAACAGGTATGGAGCTGGAGAAGGACCGGAAATCCAGCAGGTCCGTGGACTCTGGAGGATGGAAAACGATGTCATGGGAGGTTCTTTCGTCAGCTATGTGATGCTGGATACCGTATCCCATAGGGTCATCGTTTCCGAGGGATTCGTGTATGCTCCAGGTAAGAGGAAACGAGAATTGATACGTGAACTTGAAGCCAGTGTGCGGACAGTAAGGATAATCAGGAATGATCCTCCCCTTCGAGAGTCTCAGGAGACTCCGCTTGCGCCTGAGCACCTACTGGAGCGCAAGAAACTTAGCTCAGGAACCAAATGAAGAATGAAAATATGAAGCATAACGGATTGAAGTCAAGGATATGGATGGTGGCAGTGCTATGCTGGATGTTTCAGATGTCAGCATCTGCAGTAGCTCCATCGTCAGAAGAAATAGTTCCTTATGCCAATCTGGCAGGAACATGGGAGTTCCAGATTGACCGCAACGATGTGGGCAAGACGGAACAGTGGTACAGGCTGGAGAAGTTCTCCGATACCATCGAACTGCCGGGAAGTATGTTGCAGCGGCTGAAGGGTGATGACATAAGCGTCAACACCAAGTGGGTCGGAAGTCTCTACGACAGCAGTTACTTCTTCAATCCATATCTGAAGAAATACCGCAATCCTGGCAAGGACATGAAACTCACCTTCTTCCTTACTCCCGACAAGCATTATGTCGGCGTGGCATGGTATAAGCGTGAGGTGGAGGTGTCGAAGTCGGATTTGAAGAACAACACATTCGTCGTTTATCTCGAGCGTCCACATATAGAGAGTACGCTGTATGTCAACGGACGTGAGGTAGGTATGCAGAATAGTCTTACTACTTCCCATCAGTTTGACGTGACAGGTTTTCTGAAATCAGGTCGCAACACCATCGTCATAAGGATTGACAACAGGGTGGAGGCCGTGCAGGTTGGCCAGGACTCTCATTCCGTGACCGACCAGACTCAGGGAGACTGGAACGGAATTGTAGGCAAGATGGAACTGAGGAAGGTGCCGCGTTCCCACATCATCGACTTGCAGGTCTTCCCGGATGTGGACAGACATCTTGCCCTCATCAGGATGCAGGTGACAGGTAAGGCAAAGCAGAGTGCCGGCATCAATCTCCGTGCATCACTCGAAGGGGGGAATTATATGCGCACACTCAGCAAGCAAGTCACGCTCACATCCGACACCACCATGCTGGAACTCTATCTCGACATGGGAACTGACTGCCCTCTGTGGAATGAGTTCTCACCAAATGTATTCAGTCTTTCCGCTACTTATTCATCAGGAAAGAACTCAGAAGACATCCGTGCTACCACATTCGGAATGAGAAAGTTCGAAATCCGTGGCAGGATGTTCTATATCAACGGAACTCAGATTCAGCTGAGAGGAACGGTAGAGAACTGCTGTTTTCCGCTTACAGGATATGCTCCTATGGATGTGGAGTCGTGGACGAAGGTTTTCCAGCGTTGCCGGGAATATGGACTCAACCACATGAGGTTCCATTCATATTGTCCTCCGGAAGCAGCATTCATTGCAGCTGACCGTCTTGGATTCTATCTTCAGCCAGAAGGACCGTCATGGCCGAATCATGGTGTGAAACTCGGTTACGGCAACTTCATCGATAAATACCTGATGGACGAGACGAAGCGAATGACGCAGGAATATGGAAACCATCCTTCGTTCTGTATGCTGGCATGTGGAAACGAACCTGCCGGCAGATGGGTGGAGTGGTGCAGTAAGTTCGTAGATTACTGGAAACAGGCAGATTCCCGCAGAGTCTACACGGGAGCCAGTGTCGGCGGCGGCTGGGCATGGCAACCGAAGAGCCAGTACCATGTCAAGGCAGGTGCTCGTGGACTTAACTGGAACCGTCGGCCTCAGAGCACGGATGACTATACTCCTAACATCACTCGCTACAACGGCAAGGACACCCCAGGAGGAGTCGACATACTCGAACCGTTTGTAAGTCACGAGACTGGCCAGTGGTGCGTGTTTCCGAATCTGGCAGAGACCGAAAAATATACAGGTTCCTATAAGGCACGCAATTTCGAGGTGTTTAAGGATATCCTTTACGACAACGGCATGGGAGGCATGGAAAAGACGTTCCTCATGTCGAGCGGAAAACTGCAGGCCTTGTGCTATAAATACGAGATAGAACGGACACTGCGTACTCCTGACTATGCTGGATTCCAGTTGCTTGCGCTCAATGACTATTCCGGTCAGGGAAGTGCCATCGTAGGAGTGACCGACGTGTTCTTCGACGATAAGGGCTACATCACTGCCGATGAGTTCCGTCAGTTCTGTTCGCCAGTAGTTCCTCTGGCTAAGATTGAGAGATTCACTTACCTCAACTCCGAACAGTTCAAGGCTGCATTGCTGCTGAATCAGTTCCAGGGACGTATCCTTCATGACGTCACGGTGAAGACCACTATCAAAGGCACTCATGATGTGTTCTCCACTTCCGAACAGCGGATTGGCGATATTCCTGTAGGGCAGAACTTCCGTCTGGATTCGGTGAAGTTCAGTCTTGGAATCATCAAGATACCGACTAAGATGACGCTTGAGGTTGATGTCGTTGAGGGATTGAAGACCGTAGGCAGGAACCATTGGGATTTCTGGGTATATCCAAAGTCCGTACAGGATGACGCAGGTGATGTACTTATTACAGACAAGTTCGATGACAAGGCCCGTGAGACGCTTGCCAATGGGGGAAAAGTCCTTCTCACGGCAGCAGGGAAAATCACCTACGGAAAGGATATCGTCCAGCAGTTCACTCCTGTGTTCTGGAATACCAGCTGGTTCAAGATGCGTCCGCCTCATACTACTGGTATCTGTCTTGATCCGGCGCACCCTGTGTTCAGTCAGTTCCCTACTGACTACCATAGTGAACTCCAGTGGTGGGAACTGGTTGAGAAAGCTCAGGTAATGCAGTTCACGGAATTCCCTAAGGATTTCCAGCCGATTGTCCAGAGTATCGATACCTGGTTCCTTTCACGCAAGATTGGTATGCTATTCGAGGCAAACATAGGAAACGGCAAGCTCATGATGACCACGATGGACATCACCAATAATCTTGACACCCGAATCGTGGCACGCCAGATGCGGGCATCCATCCTTAGTTATATGAATTCCGGTAAGTTCAATCCGAAATACACACTTGACTCACAACTCATAACCGACCTCTTCACAAAGCAGGCACCTCGTGTAGATATGTTTACCAACGAATCGCCGGACGAACTCAAACCAAAGATAAAATAACTGACGAAAATTATGAAAAGAAACCTCTTAAAGACATTGGCCGTTACAGTAGCGTTAATTCCTTGTACCGCTATGGCTCAGAATATCCATAAATCATGGAAGGTGGATGACGGCAACTATAAGGTTACAGTAACACTCGGAAACAAGAAGAAGGCTTCTTCTACATGGGTCAGGGGAGAATCCCGTCGGCTTTTTTTCCAGGAAATCCAGACAAAGAAGGGCGAGTTTCGTACGCTCACCTTCACCGTCCACAAACGCTCTCCTCGGATTGACGCTGACCGCAGAGTGAAACTCAAGGACCGTGAACTGGGTTACATCAACTGGGATGACAGCCTCACTCTTGATTTCGTTGGTGACCGTCCAGCTGTTCAGGATGTCACGATTGAGAAGGACGACAAGGCCGTCACGCTCTTCCTCTGTGGAAATTCTACTGTCGTTGATCAGGAGAACGAACCATGGGCAAGCTGGGGACAGATGTTTCCTCGCTGGTGGGACGAGAATGTCTGTGTGGCAAACTATGCAGAGAGTGGAGAGCGTACCACTTCCTTCATTGCCGCAAACCGTTGGGCAAAGGTGATGAGCATGGCAAAGAAAGGAGACTACATATTCGTCGAATTCGGCCACAACGACGAGAAAGATAAAGGTCCTGGTTCAGGTGCATGGTATAATTTCTCCACCAACCTCAAACGCATGATTGACGAGGTCCGTCAGAAGGAATGCAATATAGTGCTTGTCACACCTACTGCACGACGCAGTTTCCGTGACGGACATAATCAGAATACCCACGGAGACTATCCTGCCGCAGTTAAGGCTGTATGTGAGCGTGAGAGGGTTCCTCTTATTGACCTCACCGAGATGTCGACTGTTCTCTATGATACCGAAGGCGAGGAAGGCAGTAAGCGACTGCTTGTGCATTATCCCGCCAACACATACCCTAACCAGCCAAAGGCACTTGCCGACAACACCCATTTCAATACCTTTGGTGCCTACGAACTGTCGAAGTGTGTCGTGATGGGAATCAAGAAACTCAACCTGCCTATCGTGAAATACCTCCGTGCCGACTGGAAGGACTTCTCTCCGTCATCTCCTGATGACTGGCAGACATGGAACTGGCCTGACTCTGACAGGCTTGAGATACTCAAACCAGACGGAAACTGAAATAATGAAACAATGAAAAATGAATAATGAAAAGAATATAGGAAAGCTAATGGCTAACGGCCAATGGCTAATGGTAGTATTGATACTTTGCACAATTCATTGTCCACTGTTCACTCTGGCTCAAAGCCAGTCATGGCCTGAACCAAAGCCAGAGGCTCGTCCTTACACACGCTGGTGGTGGCTCGGCAGTGCAGTCAATGAGGCTGGACTTCGCTACAATCTCTCCGAATACCGGAAAGCCGGAATCGGAGGCGTGGAGATAACTCCTATCTACGGGGTGAAGGGTAATGGCGAGAATGAAATCCCATATCTCTCGTCTCGCTGGATGAAGATGCTGGCATACACCGAGGCTCTCGGCGAGGAACTCGGCATGGAAATCAATATGGCTACCGGTACTGGCTGGCCTTTCGGCGGCCCGGAAGTACCTCTTGATGAGGCAGCATGCAAGCTCAATACTGACTTCACTGTCGGACGCACGCGTCAGAAGGTGAAGAGAGCTGCACCTGGAGGCGAAGGCTATGTCATAGACCATTTCGACAAGATGTCTGTACGTCATTACCTCGACCGTTTCGACAAGGCTTTCTCCGAAAACGGCACACCATATCCTCATACTTTCTTCAATGATTCCTATGAGGTCTACAATGCTGACTGGACTCCGTTGTTCCTCTCAGAGTTCAAGACTCGCAGGGGTTATGACCTCGAACAGCACAAGGACGCCTTTCTTGACGATAAGGCCCCTGACCATAAACTCCTCATAAGCGATTATCGTGAGACGATAGGAGAACTCCTCCTTGAGAACTTCACGACACAATGGACTGACTGGGCACATTCCCATGGAGCCGTCACACGCAATCAGGCCCACGGCAGCCCTGCCAACCTCATTGACATCTATGCCGCTGTCGACATTCCCGAGTGTGAGGGTTTCGGACTTTCCGACTTCCATATCAAGGGCCTGCGTACTGATGCTGGATTCACGAAGAAGAACGACTCCGACCTTTCCATGCTCAAGTATGCATCATCGGCGGCACACATTTCCGGCAAGGTGTTCACGTCCTCCGAGACATTCACATGGCTTACCGAACATTTCCGCACCTCCCTCTCTCAGTGCAAGCCCGACTTCGACCTCATGATGGTGGCTGGTGTGAATCATATCTTCTTCCACGGTAGCTGCTATTCCCCCGAGAATGATGCCTGGCCGGGATGGCGGTTCTATGCGTCGGTCGACATGACTCCTGCCAACAACTGGTGGTCGGCAATGCCTGCATTCTCCAAGTATATCGAGCGCGTACAGAGCATGATGCAGTATGGCCGTCCCGACAACGACATACTCGTCTATCTGCCATATTATGACATGATAAGCGAACAGCCAGGCCGCCTCCTCCAGTTCGACATCCATAGCATGGGCAAGAAGGCACCGCGTTTCATCGAGAGTATCAACAGTATCATCAGCGAGGGCTACGACTGCGACTACATCTCCGACAAGTATCTCCGTCAGTGCGAGGTGAAGGACGGCAAGTGCATGATTGGTGGCGCAGCATATTCTGCCATCGTCATCCCCGACGTTCACTATATGCCGACAGAGACCCTCAGCCATCTTCTCCAGCTTGCCAGGCATGGAGCGAGAATCGTCGTGAGAGGCAATATGCCTGTGTCACCTCCCGGATTCGGACGCAGGGGCGAGCAGAAGAAGTTCACGTCGCTGGTAAGGAAACTGCAGAAACACATAGTCAGCACTTTCGGATGTGAGAACGAGCCGATGCGCCAACATGGTCTCAGTGCAATCCGAAGGAGCAACGATGAAGGCTATCACTACTTCATCAGCAACCTGCAGGGCGAGGACGTGGACCAGTGGATCACCCTCGGCCGTCATGCCGACGATGCCTTGTTCTTCAACCCCATGAACGGAGAGATAACACGCGCTGCACTCAGAAATGCCGGTGGCAGGTCCTCTGTCCGTCTTCAGCTTGCCTCTGGCGAGAGCATCATACTGGTGACAGGTTCTTCCAGTGGAGAGGGGAGAACGGACGGGGTCGCCCCACATCCTTATCTCGATAAGGTGAAATCCGTCATCTCCGACCTTCATTTCAGTTTCGCTTTCACCAGGGTCAACGAATCCATCCCTTCCGGCGTTGCCGCAGGAAAATGGAAACTGACTAATGGCAACATGGACTGGACACGTCTCGGCCATTCCGAACTCACAGAGATAATGGCAACCGGTAGGTATCAGACTTCATTCAATATTCCGACCTTTAATGAAGAGCGCATCATCCTCGATCTTGGAGATGTGAGAGAGACAGCGAAGGTGACAGTCAATGGTCGTGAGGTGGCAACCCTCTTTGCAGTGCCATACCGGCTCGATATTACCAGGTATGTCCACGAAGGCATGAACACCCTCCAGGTGGAAGTCTGCAACCTCCCCGCCAACAGGATAGCGAAACTCGACCGTGATGGTATCGTCTGGCGAAAGTTCAACGAAATCAATGTCGTCGACCTCAACTACAAGAACACCACCTACGGCTCCTGGTCGCCAATGCCGTCAGGACTCTGCTCGCCTGTGAAGATAATGGTGTATTAAGGTGGGTTCTATAAATTCATTTCAGACGATTTTGAGATTTGTTTCGAGCAGATTGCTGCGCGGAGGGAGGGAGCAATGCGGGCATTGTGACCGACTGACAAACAGCAAGATGTCGAAAGAAATCCAAAAGCGACGAAAAGTTTATTCTAACCCATTGTTATGCTTCTCTATTAAAACGGTGAATTTTTAGAACCCACCTTAAATCTATGGTTCAAAGATTACACTGTTGACATGGTTGCCAACGAAGAACGGTACCATGTCCCATGTCTTGTACCAACCAGGTTTGCCTGGCATCTTGTCGTGGATAAGACGGCTGTTGATGCGTAGACCTTCGAAACGGATGTTCTCAATGTTGCGTTTTTCATCATACCCTGTAATGATGGATAGTGCTGGCTGTCTGCCATGATAACGGACATTTCGGAAAGTGATGTCTCTGATACCCCTACCTGGTGTGGCGCAGTATTTGTTGTTGTAACATACTCGCAGGCTGAGCAGACTACCTGTGCAGATGTCCTCAATACGAATATTCTCGAACAATACATCATGGACGAGGTTATGGTCTCCACAGTTTATGGCAAGACAACCCTGATAATCGGTTTGCATTTCGTTCTGGCCCAGAATGTCGATGTTGCGATAGACGATATGTGCACAGGTATCACCTTGCTCTGGACGGTTGATGTAAGTGGAGTCTTCGGCTGGTCGCCCATGCAAGCCTATGAAGATGGGGTGAGCAACATCTGCCCATAGGATAGAGTTCTGCATCAGTACATGATGACTGCTACCAGTAAAGCCCTTTCGTGTAGCATAGACTGTAGTACAGTCGTCACTGTTACGACAGAATACACGGTCGAAGGTGATGTGATGACTGGCAAAGACGTTCAGTCCATCACCCCAGCTTGGATGCGAGATGCTGCGCACGTCGTGCAGAGTCACATCATGACTATTCCCTATTGGACAGGTGTTGACAGTGAGGCCATCTATAAGTACGTTGTACGACCGATATACATGTGCTCCTTCGTATCCTCGGCCTGGACGTGCAATGCCCCTGCCAAGAATACTAACATCATGGGCATCGTTGATGGCAAAGGTGCTTGTGAAATAACTGCCTCCCTCAAGATAGATGGTAGTGTTGGATGGTACAAAGATAGTGTCCTTATCATTATAGTAACCTGGAACGTAACTGATGAACTGCCGTCCAAGACTCTTTGCCTGACGTTCTGCCTCTGCTTTGCTGATTGGAGGACGACTGGTGAAAAGAAGCAGGTTATTGCTTATGTCACCATCAAACTCCACGCTTACATTCTCAGGTTGGAATAGCGTGAACTGCAACACGCTGTCGTTCTTTATGTTGGCAATTACTCCTCGGTAGTCGGGACGGATGCGGGCAGTCTGGTATTTCTTTTTCTTGCAGATAACCTGTACATTCACCACTCCGCTGAAGTCAAACTGGGCAAAGGAAATCTGACAGACACGATGTTTCCCGTCTTCTGTGCCTGCATTGACTTTAGCCATATAGGTGTCAATCGACATCCATTCCTGAGAACCTCTTGGCTGTACCCGCACGGTATAGTCGTCCATCAGTGGAGCACCCTTTGGGGCTGGATAGGTGAAAACTTTATGAAGAGTAGGCTCATTGAGACGTTCCTCGTTCTTTTTTAGGGCCTTTTCATTGCCTAACAATTTAATGGCCTTTGCTGTGTATGTCATCCTGAGTCCCTTTCGGTCGTGAAAATGCTTATAGGGGAGGTCGTAGATGTCCCATAATTTACCTCGTGACATTGCTCCAGGAGAAGTCCATTCATTATAAAGACCAGTACAATCTTCCCATGTCTTAAAAGGCACGTCATAGCCTAAGTTGTAACGTGCAGTGTATTCTATGCCTTTCAATAATCGGTTGTCGTAGGCTCCCCACAAATCTTCGTTTCTGTACTGCCACGCCATCTCGGCTGTCTGGCAAAGTGCTTCAAGACCTAGTTGCACGTGTCCTTGGTCGCGTCCTGTTTCCTGACATTGCCCTGTCTCGCTGATGTAGTGAGGCAAGGCTCCGTTATCGTTGGCATGTAGGTAATAGTCTACTGCGTGACGGTAGAGTGTGTCGTTTTGTAGGAAAATGGCACATGCCATTCGCATCCTGTTGACGATGGCCCCCCAGTTGCCGTTGGCATATGGACTCTCTGCCTCAAACTTATCCATTACAGGTAGCCACACCCTGCGTATCATGGCGTCCCATTCTTCTGTCCGGTACTGTCTCATCAATGTCAT
>CALELI010000049.1 GCA_937902455.1 uncultured Prevotellaceae bacterium
TTTTCATCCGTTCTATTCATAGTTATCGTCATCGTTATCGTTATCGTACAGAATGTATTGCGGTATTCCACAGACCTTGCTTCTCCGTTCCTTGTCCGTTCCTTCTCCCTTGTATCTCCGAACCATCTCCGTACCATCTCCGTACCATCAATCGTTTCACTTCTTCTTTACCCAAACTGTGCGGTTGCCAGTGCCGATGTGGGTGTTAGCGGACGGGATGATTGTTTCAGCGGTTAGGATGTTCATTTCATCGGATGGGACGAGGTTTTCATAACTGGTGCAAAGGTACGAAATGTCTGTTTTTTGTATGATATGCCTGTTGAAGATGCAGTAAAGTGTCCTTATGCTGCACCCGACAACAGGCAAAACAGGCAGTTGAAGTTTACTGGACAGGCCTTATTTCCTCGGGCTCTGGATGATGCGGATGATGACGGAGATGAGATAGACGATGATTCCGTAAATGGTGGAAATTAACGCTACCCTCAAACCACTTGCAAGTAAGGTTGGTGCGATATCACCTGCTTGTATTATATCATCACTTGCCGTGAAAAGGCCAAAGAGAGTCCACATAATGCCAGCCATCATTGCTGCCAGGCCGAGTTCCTTCACCCAGTTTGGCGCTTTCCAGACAGCAAAGAGCATTGCGATAAGAAAAAGTGTGACTACCGACATTCCTGCCGAACCACCCTCTACGAATAACTGAGGGATGGAAAACATGAAAATTATTGTTGACATGATGTTTCTGTGTTTTTAAGAATTAATAAAACATTTAGATTCGCGGTTTGCGTGCTATTCGGATGATCAGTGATACGAAGAAGATAAACATTCCGTAATGCAATGAGCAAACTACGGGAACTAATGACTTCGTGATATCTACTGTCGTCATATCACTTCCTTCTCGTTGAAAGGTGTCGCAGAAAGACCTGAAATCTATCAGTGCGAACATCACCCCCACAACCAGTGCAGTGATGCCTATCTTCTTCACCCATGCCGGTGCCTTCCAGGCGGCAACTGCCAGCCCAACGAGAAGGACTGTGAGGATTACTTCGCATAGCAGGCTTGCCTGACAGTTTACTTGAAGTTCGTGGTACAAAAGGTCTAAAAGTACATACATAATCGTTCGTTTTTTGATTGGTTAAACATTAAATTGCTTTTTTGACGCGTCTGTCGTTCTTCCATGAGGAACTTGCTGCAAAGGTATGAATAAATTTGTTCCGACGAGCATTTTTTGCCGTTTGTATCCCCCTGTATGGATGTCGAAACCCATTATAGGGGGATTTGAGACATGAAGAATGGGATTTATTTTTCATCTTACATTCTTCATTATTCATTTTTATTACTAAATTTGCAGACAAAACCATCAGAAAGCTACGTTTTCACGTATCATGGCAAGAAGAATAGCAACAACTGTCGTCTACTGGATTGTCGCCATCTTGTTGGTGGCAAACATCCTCACAAGTCTCGACTACCTGTTTGGCGAGGCCCTGTTCATTGCGACCATGTTCCTCCCCGGTGCACTTGCACTGCGATACTTTCTTTTCAAGGTGTCGTTCAGTAACAGGAAGAGGGGGCTGATGAGTGCCGTATGTGTTGTGGCTGCCATACTGATTGCCGAGATATTTCTCATCATCGTGGCAAACGGCATGATGGATCATCTCCGTGCTGACGCATGGAATGGCGAGGAGACTGGCATTCCTGACGTCACTATCAATCCGGTGTTCATCGGTATTATCGTCACCGTACTCTGTGTAGGCGACTATCTTCTGTCGGAGTATGTCAGCAGGAAATATCGCAAGGAGGAAAAGGACGCAACCATTCGTTTCAACTCCAATCGTTCTCCTGTTACATTATTCATAAGGGACATACTCTATGTTGAATCAAACGACTCGGAAACCTGGGTGTTTGCACGGGATGGCGAGAAATACCGCAACAAGACTCCTATATCGCACTGGGAAGCGCTGCTTGGCGACGGTTTCATCCGTGTACACCGCAGTTACCTTGCCAATCGTTCTGCATTGACCCGTATGGATTCCGACATGGTTTATCTGGGAGAGACGGCTCTTCCTGTATCTCGAAAATATAAAGACGACGTCAGTCATGAAGTATCTAATCGTATTCCTGAGTAGCCTGGTGCTGTGCACCATGAGTGCATACGGGCAGGCAGAAGCCAGGGGGGAGGGCGGCACGCCTTACAGCCTGAGGATGGTGCGTTCGGAGATGAAGCGGACTCCGAAGTCGTACTTGCTGGACTTTTCGAAGAAGCCTAAATGGAGCTATGTGATGGGTATAGAGCTGGAGGCAATGCTCGACACCTATCTCCGCTATGGGGGCGACGATATCTGGAAATACATTGAGGAATATCCGGGAACGATGATTGACTCGCTGGGCAACACGACTGGATACAGGTATGAGGACTTCAATCTCGACAACATACGTCCTGCCAGGTTCATTCTGAGGATGTACAGGATGAGTCCGTTCCCGGGCGGCAGGGAGGCCCTGGACAGGTATCTCAGCCAGCTGAGGAACCAGCCGCGCACTCATGACGGCCCGTTCTGGCACAAGAAGATCTATCACGACCAGGTGTGGCTGGACGGGATTTTCATGGGGCTGCCGTTTTATGTGATGATGGACGAGGGTGTGTATGATGATGCCGTCGACCAGATCCTGATGACCGACCGACGGACGTTCGACAGGAAGACGGGACTCTGGAAACATGCCTACGACGAGAAGCACAGTATGTTCTGGGCTGACCCGGTGACGGGACAGTCGAGGCACACATGGGCAAGGGCCCTGGGATGGTACGTGATGGCGATGGTGGAGGTGCTCGATGTCCTTCCTCAGGACTACGGCAGGAGGGACGAGGTGGTAAGGCTGTTCAGGAAGGCGATGAAGGCCATAAAGAAGTGTCAGGACAGGGAGTCGGGGGTATGGCATGACGTACTCGACGTGGAGGACAGCCGCAACTATCTGGAATCCACGGCATCGTGTATGTTCGCTTACTGTATGCTAAAAGGAACCCGCCTCGGATACCTCGACAGGAAGTATCGCGAAGCGGGTAGGAAAGCCTATGACGGAATTATCCGCAGGTTCATCAGGGAGGAGGGCGACGGAACCATATCATTGACTGACTGTTGTTCGGTCTCCGGACTTGGCCCGGAAAGCAGTCCTCACCGTGACGGTAGTTTCGAATACTACATGAGTGAACCAGTCCGCGACAATGACGCAAAGGGCATCGGCCCTTTCATCTGGGCGTCGCTGGAGATGGAACGGCTCATTTGATTACATATACGTTTATAGAATAAGGAGCGACGGCAATCGTGCCACCCTTCTTTATCTTGCACTTCGAAGTCTGAGGAACGATGTTCTCAGGATTGTCGATGGAGTTGGTGTCCTCTGGCTTTGCCGACTTGAGGGTAACCTGCTCGGACTTTGAGGTACTGAGCTTGCCGCCCTGAACATCGAGTCTCACCTTCACCTCTGTGCTGCCTCCGTTCACGACCTTGAGATAGACCGTTCCGCTCTGGGTGTCGCGGGTGGCAACGTAATAGAGCTGAGGTAGGTCGCTGTTGCCATAGTGCATTTCGGGAATGTCCGCAGCTGTGACGGGAACGACCTTGTCGCCAAGATATTTGGAGAACATGCACTGTGCATAGTAGGAAGGAGAGCCGTAGGCGGAGAATGCATCGTAGCCGATGAGGTCGCTCTCCCACTGCATGCCTGGATACTTCTTCTGCCCGCCATCCTGACTGACATTCACGAAGAGAGGTGCGTAGCAGCTGGCGACGAGGATGTCGCTGTTGCGCTCCATGCAGGTCATCCATGCAGCATCGCCGAGGGCTGCGTTGAGGTTGGTGGTAGGGCCACCTTCCCTTGACGCCCATTCTCCACAGAAAATCTTAGGGCCGTTACGGTCGTAGGAATCATACTGCTGGGCTGCCTTGTACATGCCTTCCGTGTTGCGGTAGTAGTGCTCGTCGATCATGTCGACCTTGAGGTTTGCAGGGTCGTCGGAACCGGAACGGAGGGCCTTCTCGTCGATGGTGGAGATAATCTGCAACTGAGGATACTTGGCCTTGATGGCTGTGTAGAACTGCTGGAAACGATGAGGATAGCTGCCGCTTCTGTCGAAGAAGTCCTCGTTGCCGATTTCTACATAGTGGAGCTTGAATGGCTGAGGATGGCCGTCCTTCACACGCTGGGCTCCCCATTTTGTCTGAGGACCGCCAATCACGTATTCAATCTCGTCGAGAGCATCCTTGATGAATGGTTCGAGGGCTTCGCCTTCTACATAGTCGCCCTGAAGGACATAACCTGCGAAGACTCCGAGGATTGGCTCTGCACCAATCTTCTCTGCCCATGTGAGGAATTCGAGGATACCCATTCCGTCGGTTGACCAGTAGCCCCAAGGACACTGGTGTCCCGGACGCTCAGAGAGTGGACCTACTGTGTTCTTCCAGTTGAAACGCTCGTTGAAACGGTTTCCTTCGAGATAGTTTCCTCCAGGGAAACGGAGGAATGCAGGGTGCATCTCTGTCATCATGTCCATGAGGTCGTCACGAAGACCGGCAAACTTTGTTCCACGCTTTGAGGCAGGGAAGAGAGTGGCATAGGAGATTTCGTATTTTCCAGCCTTGGCGAATGTGATGAAGAATACTGCGTTGGTAGTTTCGCTGATGGCATCTCCAATCTGGAGCGTGAAGTCCTTCTGCTGCCATGAACTGCCAGAGACAGAAAGTGTCTGCTGAGCAAGGACCTTATTGTCCTTTGCCGACCTGAGTCCCACTGTCACATTTCCAGGAGTGTTGATGAAGAAGCTGCCCGTGTACTTTGTGTTCGGAGTGGCTGCGATTCCCCAGAAACCCTTGTTGATGACTCCCTCGCCGTCCTTCTTTGTCTCGATTACCAGCGAGTTATGTCTTACAACCTCAGGAGCCATGTTTGGTATAGTCCTCTTTACTGGCATCTGGCGGTTGGCGATTCTGCAAGTGGCACTGAGAGTGTCGGTAGGTTCCCATGAACGTGGCTTCGGAGCTGTTCGCGTACGAGGACGCTGGCCCTGTCCGCGGCCCATCTCCTGCAATTCCCTCATAGTGGGATCACGGAGAAGCTGGGCGTTCAGGCCGCCTTCATAGGAATAGTTGATTTCCTCGGTCATGAGACCATAGAGTGTAGGACTGACTGTCCTGTCAGCCTTGTCGAGATTCAATGTCAGTGTCTGGGCATCGACAGCACTGGCTGCAACCATACAGCAAATTGCTGTAAGAAGTACTTTTAGATTGTTCATAAACGGTTAATTTAATAAGTTGTAAAAGTTAATTAATTGTATCACGAATGTGCGATTTGCGTACAAATTTATGAATAATTATTAATAATGTGATGTGAAAAAACAAAAAAATCATTTTTTCCCATTTATTTTTCATTTTTCATTCTTCATTATTCATTTTTATTACTAACTTTGCAAGTTGAATAAGAATTTTATGGATAAGTTAAGTTATGCTCTTGGCCTTGGAATAGGTCAGCAGCTCAAGCAGATGGGGCTGAAAGATGCACTCTGTGTGGATGATTTCGCACAGAGCATTGTTGATGTTCTGCAAGGTAATGAACTGAAGATAAAGAATTCAGAAGCACAGAAAATCGTAAACGAATTCTTTGAGAAGCAGGAGAAGCAGATGCAGGAAGAAAAGGCTGCGGCAGGTAAGCAGGCACTTGAGGAGGGAAAGGTGTTCCTCCAGAACAACGGTGCAAGGAAAGAAGTGGTGACGACAAAGAGCGGACTTCAGTACGAAGTGCTCACCGAAGGAACCGGCAAGCATCCAAAGGCAACCGACAAGGTACAGTGTCATTACGAAGGACGACTCATCGACGGAACAGTGTTCGACAGTTCCTACAAGAGAGGCGAACCAGCCGTATTCGGACTGAACCAGGTGATTGCAGGGTGGACAGAAGGTGTCCAGCTCATGGGTGAAGGTGCAAAGTATCGTTTCTACATCCCTTATCTTCTCGGATATGGTGAGAATGGTGCCGGAGCAATGATTCCTCCGTTCGCAACACTGATATTCGATGTAGAATTGCTGAAAGTGCTCTAAGTAAGAAACATTCAACATTAAAATACTAATAATTAAAAAAACGTTATGAAAAAGATTTTATCTCTCGCAGCAGTTAGCGCTGCAATCGTTCTCGCTTCATGTAACGGCGGAACAAACCCTACATTGAACGACAATGTAGACTCTCTCACATACGATCTCGGTATGGCTCAGGCAGATGGTCTCAAGCAGTACATGACCATGCAGCTTCAGGTGGACTCTACTTGCATCGAGGACTTCATCAAGGGTATGAAGGACGGATGTGAGAAGGAACTCAGCAAGAGCGAAGACGCTTACCGCAAGGGTCTCGACGTAGGTGCCCAGGTTAAGCAGATGGCAGAAAGCCTCTCTAAGGATGTATATGCTGACGACTCTACCAAGTCAGTAAACGTAAAGAACCTCCTCGCAGGTCTTATCGCAGGTCTAAAGGGCACTGCTCCAATGAGTTCAGACAGCGCATACGCTGAATTCAACAAGCTGCTCGAGCCAATCCACAATGCTAATCTCGAAAAGACTTATGGCGACAACCGTAAGGCTGGCGAGAAGTATCTTGCAGAAAACAAGAAGAAGGAAGGCGTAGTAACTCTCGAATCAGGAGTTCAGTATAAAGTTCTCGTTGCAGGCGACGGTGCAATGCCAACAGACACAACAGTCGTAAAGTGCAACTACGAAGGCAAGCTCATCGACGGAACTGTATTCGACAGCTCATACGAGCGCAACCAGCCATTCGAGGTAAACCTTGCTCAGGCAAACGTAATTCCAGGATGGGTAGAAGTTCTGAAGCTTATGCCGGCAGGCAGCAAGTGGGAAGTTGCAATCCCTTACGATCAGGCTTACGGAAATCGTGAAATGGGTCAGATCAAGCCATTCTCTGCTCTCATTTTCACTATCGAGACTCTGAAATAAACTTGTTTCGTAATGAAAAAGGCATTAACAATATGTATGATAGGGCTAATTGGAATGATTAGCCCTATTTCATCTCATGCCCAGAGCATTGCATCCAGTGTAAAGGCTATGGAGAAAGAGATGAAGAAGGCCGAAAAGGCAGCAGAGAAAGCAGCAAAGGCAGCAGAAAAGAATGCTGGCAAGTCTGTCAGCAAGGCAGTGAAGTCTGCCGAGAAAGCAGTGAAGGCAACTGAAAAGACGGTGAAGGCAACAGCAAAGACTGCCGGCAAGGCAATCACTGCAACTCCGGTGACAGCAATTCCGAAGCCAGCCGTTAAGAAGACTCCCGACAATCTCACTCCGGAAGTGATTGCCATGTGCAAGAAGCCCGAGCTGAAGGACGGAGGCGACTCTATAGCATACATCTTCGGTGCATTCCAGAGCGCAGGACTCAAGCCATACCTTTCAAAGCAGATGGGTGTGGACACTGCCTACATGGAGGATTTCTACAAGGGAATCCTGGCGCACCTCAATATCGACCCATCCGACAAGAAAGCCATCGCCTACAATGCAGGTCTGAATATCGGAGGCCAGATTGAGAACATGGCAACAAATGTAACAAAGGACTACTACGATGGTGAACCAGGCAAGGCTATCGACCCTAAGATTGTTGCCAACTCCATCATCGCCGCACTCAGCGGAATGAACGAATATGAGCCTCAGCAGGCAAACAAGGAATTCCAGACGGCAATGAACGCCAAGAAAGAGGCAAATATTGCAGCTAAATATGCCGACAACAAGAAGGCTGGCGAGAAATTCCTTGAGGAGAACAAGACGAAGCCAGGTGTCGTAACCCTTCCTTCAGGACTTCAGTACAAGGTCATCACAAAGGGCAGCGGAGCCACTCCAAAGGCAACCGACGAAGTGACAGTCAACTATAAGGGTACACTCATCGACGGTACCGAGTTCGACAGTTCATACAAACGTAACAAGCCATCATCATTCAAGTGCAACCAGGTTATCAAGGGATGGACGGAAGCCCTCACAATGATGCCTGTAGGCAGTAAGTGGGAACTCTACATCCCGCAGGAACTTGCTTACGGCAGCCGTGACGCAAGCAAGATAAAGCCGTTCTCTGCACTCATATTCGAGGTGGAACTGCTCAGCATTGAACCTGCCAAGACTGCAGCAAAGCCTGCTGCTAAGTCTACTACACAGGTCAAGCCTGCAAAGAAATAGAATATCCGACAAGGGTACACATCCTGTGTGTACCCTTAACCGAAACAAATTAATGATTATGAAAAAAACTTTGTTAGCGTTAGTGATACTTTTCACTCTGCAATTTTCACTTTTCTCTCTGAACGCCAGCGCTCAGTTCGGTCCTCAGGTATCTTCGCCTGTAGTCAACAAGGACAACACGGTGACATTCAACTATCAGAACAACTCTGCAAAGAAAGTCGAGGTCGACGTGCAGTTTGCCGGTCGTCACGAAATGAAGAAGAACGAACGCGGACTCTGGACCATCACACTCGGTCCTGCAGAACCCGACATGTACCCATACTGCTTCATCGTCGACGGTGTGAGCATCCAGGACCCACAGAATCCTGACTGGTTCCCTAACGAAGGCTTCAAGAACAGCATACTCGACATCCGTGGTGACAAGCCACTCGTACATTCACTCCAGAATGTTCCTCACGGAAGCGTTGACTACGTGAACTACTATTCCAAGTCAGTCGGTTGCTGGAACAACGCAATCATATACACACCTCCGTTCTACGACCAGAACCCAGGCAAGAAATATCCAGTGTTCTATCTCATCAGCGGTACTACTGATACTGAAGAGGTGTATCACAAGGTGGGAAGAGTGAACTTCATTCTTGACAACCTCATTGCTCAGGGCAAGGCAAAGGAGATGATTGTCGTCCTTCCTTACGGCAATCCTACGAACTTCTTCAAGGGACTTCCTCGTAAGGGTCAGACCCAGGGAGGAATGATGATGTTCCAGGACTCCTTCGGCAATGACCTCGCCAGCGACCTCATGCCATTCGTGGAGAGCCACTACCGCACCCTCAACGACCGTGACCACAGAGCAATCGGTGGTTTCTCACGTGGAGGAAATCAGGGGCTCGGCTTCGGACTTGCCCATCTCGACCAGTTCTCATGGCTCTGCTCCTACAGCTCATTCACATCTACCACCATTCCGAATGTGTACGACAACGCAAAGGATACCAACAGCAAGATTCATCTCTTCTGGCTCGGAGTCGGCACTGATGACTTCCTCTATGGCAACGCAAAGGACTACATGGACTTCCTCGACAGCAAGGGCATCACGAACGTCAAGGAATTCACCACAAACAAGTTCGGCCACACATGGATGAATGCCAAGTACTTCCTCGACAAGTCACTCCCTCTCCTCTTCCAGGACAAGAAGGACCGCAAGGAACTCAGCAATCCGGAGAAGAAGACAGCTCCAGCCATTGCACAGAAGGAAGGACAGCGACTCACTCCGGAAGTAATGGCACGTACATTCCCTCGCGGCGTGACATCGCCTGAATACAATGCCGACGGTACTGTCACATTCCGTTTCATCGGCGAGAACGCACAGAACGTACAGGTTGACTGCCAGATGTTCAGCGAGAGACAACAGATGACAAAGGGAACCGACGGAGTATGGACACTCACCGTAAAGCCGGAAGTTCCGGACATCTACCCATATTGCTTCATTGTGGACGGAATGCAGGTCGCAGACCCTCAGAACATGTATATCTTCCCTAACGAAGGCTTCAAGAACAGCCTCGTCGACATAAGAGGCGCAGAGGCAGGAATGCAGGACATTCAGGACGTTCCTCACGGAAAGATTTCCTACCGCTACTACCACTCCGGCACATTCGGTATCGACCGTCCTATGTGTGTCTACACACCAGCTGGATACAACCCTGCCGACAAGGAGAAATACCCTGTACTCTACCTCATCCACGGAATGACAGACACCTACGAGACATGGTTCAAGGTTGGTCGTGCCAACGTCATCCTCGACAACCTCATCGCCAAGGGCCTTGCAAAGAAGATGATAGTAGTGATGCCTTATGCCAATCCTTATCCTGAACTCATCCTTCAGGGAAAGGCACAGAGCGCAAACACAATGGACACGAAACTCATTGCCGACGAGATTGTGAACGACGTAATCCCATTCATCGAGAAGAACTACAACACCCTCACCGACGCCGACAACCGTGCAGTTGCAGGATTCTCGCTCGGAGGACGCCAGACACTCGCTACAGGCTTCGGCAACCCAGACAAGTTCCACTATGTTGCAGCCTATGCTCCTGCCATCTTCGGCGAGGAATATAAGACAAACTTCACGAACGGAACATACAAGCCGATTGACACCCTGAAGAAATCCCTCAAGTTCATGTTCCTCGGCACCGGTCGTGACGATTTCCTCATCCAGGCATCAAGAGGCCTCGATTCATACCTTACAGAACAAGGTCTGAAGCACACCTTCTACAACCCAGGTGGAGGTCACACATGGATGAACTGTCGCGATTACCTCGAACTCACCGCAAAGGAATTGTTCAAGTAAATGCGTCTTAAGAGGCCGTGTCAAAAAGTAATTGACACGGCCTCTTATTATCATTAATCATTAGTACTGATGCGATATTTTATTTTACCTACGGCATAACGTAATTTCTGCCCTGTTCGGTAATATCTCATCCATGACTCAGCAACATCCCGACTGTGAAACGGAATTAGTAGTTGCCTTTCTCCACTACGTTTCTCTGGAAGAAATCGAGGAAGTATGGCCAGTTGGGACCTGCTTCGTGGCCTCCGTTGTGCTGACGGTAAGCGAGCTGTCCGTCCATCAGTCCCTGGTCCTGTGGTGGCAGTACGTCTGTACCGAGTCCTTTTGCTCCGAGGAGTTCGTAGACGGGACTTGCCTTTGCTGCCATCATGAACATTCCCATCACGTCCTGCCACTTGTCGGCATCGAAACGTCCTGCGGATATGAGACAAGGACGTGGTGCGCAGAGGGCGATGAGTTCGTGCTGGTCGACGAGTAGGTCATCGGCTGTGAGTGGGTCGGCTCCGTATTTCAGGAAGCTGCCTGCCATCCAGTGGTACTCGCCGGAAGATGTGAGGTTCTCCACGCTCTCACCGCACCAGCGGCGCCAGCCTGCTGCTCCGCCCTTGCCGGAGGATGCGATGAATCCTGCTGCTATGCGCTGGTCGAAGGCCATTGCGACGAGGGATGCCTTGCCGTTGCGCGACACTCCCTCGATTGCCACCTTGGTTGCGTCGAAGGTGCCGTCGGTCTCGATGTAGTCGATGAGTCGGGATGTTCCCCATCCCCATGCTCGCAGTGCTCCCCAGTCGGTAGGACGGCGGTACTGGCCTTTGTTGCAGAGTCCGATGATGCCCTCGCGAAGTCCCTGTCCGCCATCGGCCTGAATGGAACCGGTGACGATGGTGGCTGCTGCCCATCCGCGCCTTACGACCATCATCTGCCATGACTCCTGGGGTGCGGTACTGGTGCGTCCGAAGGTCATGGCTGTAGGTGAAGGACGTCCTGCCATGAAGCCGTACTCAATGATTACTGGCACTTTCCTGGCTCCCTCGGGATAGAGGATGGATGCCTGAATCTCTACGGTGATGGATGGGTAGGAAGAGTTGTCGACTACTCCGCGGAGGACGCGGTTGATGCACGGTATGCCGTTCATGTCGACTTTCTCTTCGCTGACTGTCTTCCAGCTGACTGCTGGCACATTGTCGGGGATACGGCCGTAGACCTCGTCTTCAAAGTACTTCACCAGTTCGGGACGGCGAGTCTTGTTCCACATCCTGGCGTTGGTGACTTTCTTGCCCTGGAAGGTGATGAGTGCCTCGGGATAGTGTACGAACGGATTGGCTTTCAGTTCGTCGTAGTTCGGCTGACGTGAAGGGTCGGGATTGTTGGGGTCGCGTCCGGGACGTGGGGTGGCAATGCCCAGCTGCCTGACCATGTCGGCGTAGTCGGCTTCTGTCACTCGCTGTATGCTGTCGCGATTGACGTTCATGCCGAAGAACTGAGCATGGCTCGGAGTGAAAAACGAAGAGAGAAGAGTGAAGAGGAGTGTGCCTTTAATCTTTTTCATTTTTCATTATTCATTTTTCATTATTTTACTTTGGAGTACTTTCTTGTTGTTGGAGAATACTGGTATGTGGTCGATGGTGAGTGGCATGTCGACATACTGTCCGCCATCGAAGTGGTTGCCTGTCCAGAAGTCGTACCAGCCGGACTTGTTCTCTGGCAGATAGACTCTCTGGGTGTTCATTTCTCCAGCCTTGAGTGACTTGTAGACTGGGCAGATGAGGAGGTTGTGGCCGAACATGTATTCGGTGTCCTGACGGAGTGCCTCTTCGTCGGCAGGGAAGTCGAAGAGGAGTGGACGCATGAGGGTGTAGTCAGCTGATGCCACGAGGTCGGCTTCGCGGGTGATATATGGAAGCAGGCTGTGGCGCAGGCGTATCTGATTGATGAAGTTCTTCTGCACGTCCTCTGGGTAGTTCCATGGCTCGGTGTTGCTCATGTAGCCGTGAACTCGCATGAGTGGGAGGAACACGGATGTCTGGATCCAGCGGAGCATGCGTTCCTGATAGTCCTTGTTGGTGTACTGGTCGCCTGGACGGAAGAACCCGCCAGCATCGTATGTCCACCATGGAATACCTGCCGCCATGAGTCCGAGTCCTCCGCAGATCTGCCGACGGAGTGTCTCCCAGTCGTTGCCTACATCGCCTGACCAGAGTGCGGCACCATAGCGCTGTATGCCTGGGAATCCGGAACGGGTGAGGATGAACGGATTGGGCTGGCCTGCTTCCTTTGCGCCTTCGTAGACGGTCCTGCATACCATGAGTGGATAGACATTGCGGACAAATTCGCCTGGGAGGGTCTCGTTCCATACCTTACGCCCTACGAGGTCGTCGTTCTCGGGCTCGGTAGCGTCCTGCCACCAGCAGTCGATGTCGGTAGGGATGATCTTCTCGCGGAAGTTCTTCCAGTAGTAGGATGATGCCTCAGGATTGAAGAAGTCAATCCAGTCGGTGCCCTTGATGTAGTATCCTTTCTGCTGTGCGCCTTTGCCAACCTCGCAGTTCTTGTCGATCTTCGACCATACGGAGAGCATGAGGCGTACGTCCATGGCATGGAGCTCGGCCATCATCTGCTTTGGATTAGGGTAGTACTGCTCGTCGAACTGCATGGCGTTCCATCCGTACTTGCCCCACCACTGCCAGTCCTGTACGATGACATCGAGAGGGATGTCGTTGTCGCGGAACCGCTGTGCCGTGGAGATTATCTCGTCCTGGCTGTGGAAGCGCTCGCGGCAGTGGATATATCCGAGTACCCAGTGTGGCATCTGTGATGCCCTGCCTGTGAGCTGGCGATAGGATGCGATGATTTCGTCGGCTGAACCGAGGAACACAGTGAAGTCAACACATTCTGCCACTGGCGAACGGAAGGTGGTGAAGTCGGCAACCTTATTCCAGTAGAGGGTAGGACGGTCGCCGCGGGAACCGTTGACCACTACCTTGTGGGTGCCCTCGGTGAGGTGGGTACGTATGGATGTGGTAGGTGGCAGCCAGGTGTTGTTGACATTGATGATGACCTTTCCGTCGATGGACATCCAGTGCTTGCGTGCCATCTGCTGACCTACGTCGAGGAGGATGGTGTAGTCGCCTTCGGAAGCAACTTCGATGTCGGCAGAGAAGGAGTCGCTGTGGCGCACCTCTCGACGGTTGCCGAGGGTAGACGTGGCATTGACCACTTCGGTGGTGTGCTCGGCATCGGCAATGGTCTGCATCTTCACGGAGTTTCCGCAAGGATTGAACTCTGTCATTCCGTAGTTGTTCCAGAGGATGGCATATCCGTTGCTGGAAAGGAGCATAGGGATGGATATCTGAGTATTGACCTGAGTGAGTCGGCGGGAGAGTCCGCTGACATCGGAATAGCCATCCTGGAACTGTCCGAGACCATATTGATATTCCTTGCCTTCTACTGGTGACTTGAACGACAACTCGGCAATGTTGGTCTTTTCGCCTTGCACGGTGGAAGGAGTGAGCCGGATGTTCGTTGACTGGAACACGGCTGTGCCCTTCTTGTTCCTCACGACTACATTACCGTTGTCGGTCTCCACCTTGAAGTCGGTCTTGCCGGTGTATGTGGCATTGTTGACATAGAGCCATTCAGGCAGACGTGACTGCGACGGCTTCTGATACTGTATGCGCACTGCATTCCTGGTGAGTGGAGTGACGGTAAACTGAGCAGAGCTCAGAGTGAAAAGTGAAGAGAGAAAAGTGAAGAGTAGTATACCTTTAGCCTTTTTCATTGTTCATTATTATTTTTCATTTTTCATTATTCATTATTCATTATTTGACTAATATTTTCTTTCCGTTCTGGATGTAGATGCCTCTGGCTGATGGACGAGCAAAATCGGAAACTTTCCTTCCGCTGAGGTCGTAGAATGCACCGTCGGACGAGAGATAGCCGTTGCCGGCAGGGATGTTCCCGATACCTACTGGGTTCTCGCCGTCCTGGCTGAGGAAGACGGATGTAAGATAGAGTGTCTCGCCTTCCGTGTCGAATCCGACAGTAGATACATGGCTGAGGTCGAATCCTTCCGGAACGGCACTGAGGTCGATAGCCTGGTGCTTCTCGCTGGTGACAGGAACGACATAGCACCCTGCCTTTTCCTTCATGGCATCGTATAGGCGGAGCTGAATGTTCTTTGCGGCAGGAGCCTTGCGGAAGTCGAGGACGAGGTACTTGTAGCCTGACAGGTCGGCCGTCTTGCTGAAATACCATCCAGCAACACCGCTCTTGGCTGACTTTATGCAGAGGAGCTGACTTGAAGCAGTACAGCTGCCTTCAAGGAGGATGTTAGGGTCAATGGCAGCCTTTGTCATAGGGAACATGCCGTCCTCGATTGTGTCGGTACATTCAGGGATGTCGATGCTGCCCTTCTCGAGGCACTTGAGCATACGTTCTGCGTAGCGCTTGCCTATCATCCTGTAGCCTTCGGCGCTGAAATGGAGTCCGTCGCCAGCCTGAGGGCAGTCCTTGGATGAGATGACATAGGAGTTAGGAATGACGGTAGGGAGTTTTGCTATCACGGCATTGTGGCCATAGCATGAGCCGCCTACTGCCTGACTCAGCATCTCGCCGGCAAGGAGAGGGATGTCTCTGGCATCAAGTCCGAGGTCGGTGATGAGGTTGTTGTAGATGAGCTTCACCTTGTAGATCCAGTCCTGCTGGGTGTTGTTCGTCTCTCCCTGATGGAGGAGGAAACCCTTTATGACACCAACCTTCTGTGCACGCTTGGCACATTCGAGCAGACGCTGGTAAGGCTGGTTGGCATACTGTGACATATAGCTTCTGAACCAGTCAGCTTCATAGGCAAGTATCTTGGTTGGATAGTTCACTCCGTAGTTCTTGTCAAGGTATTCGATTGCCGTACCGCCTATTGCCACGTTGATGACACCGACGGTGACGGAATCAGGCAGGTTGTCGACCATGGTACGTCCGAACCAGTCGGCAGGAGTGAGTCCTGTGCCCTGACGGCAGAGTGGAGGAGTGGCTGTGTACCATTCGTACATCTTGCGTGCAGGAGAGCTGAAGTTGACGGCAGCCATCATCTTGAAACGGTCGCTGATGCCAGTCTTGTCCTTTGCCTCCGGAGTGGCATTTCCTTCCATGTTCGACTGGCCGAAACAGAGGTAAATCTGGAAGTTAGGGTCTGGTCCTTCCTCTTCTTGAACGACTGGGTTCTCGCCGTCCTGACTGAGGAATACAGATGCGATGTCGACTGTCTCGCCATTAGTTGCAAATCCTACGGTAGAGATATGTCCGAGGTCAACCGTGGCAGGGACGTCACTGAAGTTGATGACGACACGCTTCTCGCCTGAAGTGGAGACAACATGGCAGCCGCCCTTTGCCTTCACGGCATCGTAGAGACGAATCTGAATATTCTTTGACGGAGCCTGACGGAAATCAATCACGAGATATTTGTATGGAGTGAAACTGACGGGCTTGCTGAAATACCATCCTGCCACTCCGCCCTTTGCAGATGTGAGTGAGACGGATGAGGAAGTCACGTCGGCTGTTCCCTTGAGGAGAATGGACGGGTCAATGGCGGCCTTTGTCATAGGGAATATTCCGTTCCTGATAGTGTCCTTGCACTCGGGAATATCGATACTGCCCATTTCCAGACACTTGAGCATCTGTTCGCCGTAACGACGACCGAGCATACGATAGCCTTCTGCCGTGAAGTGGACGTTCTGTCCGTCGGAAAGCGACATAGGACAGTCCTTGGACGAGATGACATAGGAGTTTGGAATGACTGTCGGGAGCTTTGCAATGATGGAGTTGTGCTGCCAGCAGGAACCGCCTGCTTCCTGGCTCACGGTCTCGCCGGCAAGGAGAGGGGTGTCTCTGGCATCAAGTCCGAGGTCGGTAAGGAGGTTGTTGTAGATGAGCTTCACCTTGTAGATCCAGTCTTCCTGACCGTTGTTCGTCTCTCCCTGATGCAGGAGGATTCCCTTGATCACACCTACCTTCTGTGCATTCTTGGCACATTCGAGCAGACGCTGATAAGGCTGGTCGTTATAGGCTGCCATCTTGGTCTTGAACCATGACTCACTATAGTTGGTGATGTTCCTGTAGTTAGGATAGTTCACCATGTAGTTCTTGTCGAGGAATTCGATTGCAGTACCGGCTACGGCCACGTTGATGACGCCTACTGTAATAGAGTCGGGCAGGTTCTCTGTCAGGGTGCGGCCGAAATAGTCGACAGGACACAGGCCTGTCTCTGGCCGGCAGAGGGGTGGTGTGGCCTTGTACCATTTGTAGGTGATGCGCTGAGGTGAAGTGAACTTCACGGCAGCCATCATCTTGAAACGGTCGCTTATATCCTTCTGGTCCTGAGCCTCAGGAGAAGCCTGGCCTTCCATGTTCGACTGGCCAAGACACAGATAGATATGGTAGTTAGGATTTGGCTGTGCCATGATCTTTGGGACAACCAAAGTCATGGCACAGAAACACATTGCAAACTGAATAATCCTAACAGACTTGATAGTTATAAATCTATTAGTCATATTGATTACTTTTCATTATTTTGCATCAAACAAATATTTTAAATTCCATTTAGAATTATCCGTACTCATGTCGAATTTTGCAATAGCAGGAGTACAGTCTCCAGCTGAGATGAGAGCGAGAGAGCCCTTCACGTCTTCGAGACCAGCGAATTTCTGAATCTTAGGCATGATGCGGTAAGTTCCGTCTGTGAGCTGGTCGATGCGCCACATCTGTTCCTGTGCACCTGTGTACTTAGGAACTGTGATGACCTCAGCATTTGCATTTACGGCGAGGGCACGCTTTGTACCTGCGATGACAATCTTGTAGTAAGAACCGCCAAGATAACCTGCAGAGTCAGGGATTGCTGTGATTTCCCACTTCTGATGAGGACGAGCCATGTAGTCAGCCATGCGAGCATAGATTTCGCCCTTTGGCCATGTGTCGTAGACATCAAGGAGAGTCTGCTGTTCTACTGGTTTTGGAGCACTCTGCTGAGCGGCAGGACGTGCAGCACCCTGAGGAGCGCCACCGAAACCGCCGAAACCACCGAATCCGGCAGGGGCACCAGCAGGAGCACCGGCAGGAGCACCAGCAGGAGCACCAGGAGCACCCTGAGCACCAGCAGGACGATTAGCAGCCTGTCCGTTTGCAGGACGAGGACCACCGAACGCAGCCATTCCGCCGCCAAAACCACCGAACATACCCATTCCGCCTCTTGCACGCTCGATGCGAACGAAGTCGACAGAGAGTTCGAGAGAGTATCCGCGACGTACTGATTCAATTTCCTACTTGCCTTCACGGAGGAGTTCACCTGCTACTGGCCAGTCGTTCACCCAGAGGAGAGGACGGATGCCGAGTGTGCTTCTTCCACCCTGGTCGAAGTCTGCCTCGAAGTGGCAAGACATCTTCTCGACACCTTCTTCAAGGATAACGCGTCCGAAGTGGCCCGGACCTGCAAGGCGCTCGCTTGCAGCGATGACCATCTTGCCGCCACCCTGGAGCATGTCGCGACCTACATTGTCGATGAACGGACCGTTGACGCTGCGCGAACGACCTACTACGATGTTGTAAGTAGAGTTGACACCATCGCAGCAAGTGCCGTGAGTTCCGAGGAGATAGTACCAGCCATTGTGGTAGATCATGTCGGTTGCCTCGCAGTCGATAGCCACGTCCTTTGCCTTGTTGCCCTTTACGCGCTCACCGGTCTTAGGGTCGAGTTCCACCTGACGGATGAATCCGAAGTAAGTACCGTAAGTCAGCCAGAGACGACCTGTCTGAGGGTCGAGGAGCAGACCTGCGTCGATTGCGTCACAGTCCTCGAGGTCACCTGAATTAGCGACTTCGATTGGCTCTGTGAACTTGAAGTCAGGAGACTTTGGGTCGAGGGTCTTGTTCCACATAGTGACAACATGACCTGCATGGCCACCACCAAGACCACCACCTGTAGTACTGTATGCTATGAGATAACGGTCACCAATCTTCATTGCGTCTGGTGCGGCACCGCCACCTGGGCGTTCTGCTCCGCTATGCCAGCTCCATCCGTCCTCGGAGATGAGTCCGCCACCTCCTGTACCGAATGTATAATACTTACCGTCACATTCTACCAGAGTAGAAGGGTCGTGAATGAATGGTGCACCAATCTGCGCCTGAATCTCTCCAAAACTAAGAGCCATGAGTCCACAGCTCAATGCTAATATCTTCTTATTCATAACTTGTTCGATTTAACTATAAACTATAAACCATTATTTCACGCTTACTGTGACGTTCTTCACTGGAGTACCGTCCTCGTTGAGGAAACGCAGGCAGAAGTCACTCATACCAGGACCGTTGATGACGGCACCACGGATGATGTTCTGGCCTTTCTTGAGGGTGAGACGACCAGAAGTGCAGTCGTCCTTTACCATACGGCGGTCACCTGAGAGGATGACAGCCTCTTCACCGTTAAGCCACCACATTGAAGCAGAGTTTGAACCTACAGCCATTCTGACGTTCTTGATGTCTTCGTCGCAGTTGATGATGGTTGTTGCCCAGAAGATAATGCCATAGTAAGTCCACTTGTTTTCAGAAGCGAAACGGAACAGCTTTACATTGAAGAGCTTGCTGTCCATTGCGTGCCATGCGAGTTCCTGGTCGGCGATAGTAACTTTCTCGCCATCTGCAGGGAATGATGTGAACTTAGGTGCATTAGTAGCGAATGCTTCGCGAATGTAACTGTCTACAAATACCGTGTTGGAACGGTTCTGTTTTGTGAATGGTTCCAGCAACATCCAGCGACGGATGAAGCCATCCTGATCCGGAGTCATCACCTTTGCTGAAGCCGGTGCAAAATAATTTTCAAGCTGAGCCTGTGCTCCAATTGCACCAAATGCCCATATTCCGAGGGCAATGGCAAATAATCTTAATTTGTTCATGTCTGTAATATTTTGGTTAATAAATTATTTTCCGATAACTCTGTAGTTTCCGCTCAGGTGCATGAATGCGAAGAGGCGGAGAAGACTGTCGTAATATTCGTCAAAGAATCCGTCTGGCAGTGGTTCGAGCTTGGAATCCCACAGCTGCTGAACGAATTCGCGGCTCTTGCCGTGATTGCAGACGAGCGATGCTGCTGCCGAAGTGGCAACGAGTCCGATGCAGTGGCGCAGTGCCGGAGGGAAATTGCCTGCACGCATCGGGCGAGTAGGGAGTGTTCCGTCGAAATTATACTGATCCACGAACTTGTCTACACCCTGGAAATAGAGGAAACTCTGGAATGTGTTTCCGTAGTTCTGCTGCCAGTCCTTGTCGGCACACGACCATGAGTAGTCGAGGGCGATGTTCATAGGAACGCGCCATGAGTCGAAGCGGAAGCCTGGGGAGCCGAAGAACCCGCGGCTCTGTGAACCGTCGTAGTTGTTTGTGTCTGGGTTGAGGCCGTTAGCAGGGTTGATGCTCTTGTGGAGATATTCGCGACTCTTCTCGGCACACTGCATCCAGTATTCCGAACGTCCGTCGTTCAGCCACTTTGCCCATACCTCATAGAATGCAGGGAGGTGGTATGACGGGTCGGTGTAGTTGGCACCGGGAACGAATGTGATGAGCTGTGTCTCAGGGTCGATGAGTGCGCCTGAACCTCTCACGCCTTTCTTGTTGAACGACTCGTTGATGATGTACTGAGCCTCTGCGAGATAGTTGATGCCAGTGTTGTTGCCCCAGAGGTTTGAGGCGAATATGAGGGAAGTGATGTAATAGAGTTCACCGTCAGATGCCGGACCGTTGGCGTTGCGGGTTCCGTCGGTCTTGCAGCTCCATGCAAAGTAGCCCTTGCCAGGACCTTCAGTCATCTGCATGTACTTCTTGCTCCAGCGCCACAGGCGGTCGAAGATGTCCTTGTTGCCGAACTGTACGGCTATCATCATGCCATACGACATTCCTTCTGTGCGGACATCGTGGTTTTTCACGTCAGAGATGTAACCGAGAGAGTCGCCCACCTCGAAGTAGCACTTGTGAGGTCCGTAGAACACGTCATTGAACACTGACTTCAGCTTTGCGTCGATTTCCTTCTGGGAAAAGCCCATCTCAGCGAAATAGTTGCGGTACTTTCCTGTCTTCATGCCGCCTTCGCTGAAAGGTGGATTGTTGAAAGTCACCCAGTCGACTTCTACATCAGAACCTCCTGTGAGTGTCACCTCAAGATTCTGTATGCCCTTAGGGAACTTCGAAACCTTTGCAGTCACTACCTTCCAGTCCTGAGCCTGAGGAACCTGAACGGTTGCGAATACCTTTGGAGCACCGATGGCGAGTGTGCCACCCTGAGGAGCACGGACTCTAACCTGTACATAGCCCTTCTTCTTGCCACTGAAGTCAACGGTGTTGAAAGTGACCTTGCCGCCCTTCTTAGGGAAGATGGTCTTCCATCCCATGAAGCAGTTGAGAGTGTCATGATAGTCAATATAGGCATCGCCTGAGATAGTGCTGTAACGGTCGATTTCCAGCAGGGCGTCAGCCTTTGCCACACCGATTCCGCGGAGGGTAGGCTTTACCATCTTGATGGTTCCGTCCTCGTTGAAGAACAGTGAGTCGGCACATACGGCACGGTTCTTGTCGAAACTTGGGGAATAATGGTTGCAGTGATAGAAGATGTACCACTGGTCCTTGAAGTTGATAATGGAATGATGGTTCGTCCAGCATCCGTTTGCATGCTCCTCGAAGAACACGCCCTTGAACTCGTAAGGGCCGAAGATGTTCTTTGCCATGCAGTAGGCCAGCACCTCGGTATTCTCTCTTGCCCAAGGGAAGGTCATATAGTAGTATTCACCCCTCTTGAAGAGGTAAGGACCTTCGGTCAGACCCTTTGTAGGAACACCTTCCACCGTGTGGCGCTGGTCGGACAGACTTGTCCAGTCGTCATTCAGCTTGCAGATGACGAAACCTCTTGAAGGCCATACGAGATAGCCGCTTCCGTCATCGTCCACGAAGATACAAGGGTCGATACCGCCAACGCCTTCTATTGGCTTTGGCATTACTGTGTAAGGACCTTCAGGCTTGTCGGCAGTAGCCACACCAACCCTGTAGCCTCCGAATCGCATACCTTCGGTGACCTTCATGAGTGCAGGGAAATAGAAATAATATTTCCCGTTGTGAGGCTTACAGTCAGGAGCCCACATGGAATAGGACTTGCTGTTCACCCATTCCACCTCGTTCTGGTCAACAATCTTGCCATGATCAGTCCAGTCCGTCAGGTTCTCGGAAGAGAACACATGATAGTCGGCCATACAGAACCAATCCTTCCTGCCGTAATCGTCAGGAGCAGGAATGTCGTGAGATGGGAAGACATACACTTTGTCCCCCACTACCAAGGCTGAGGGGTCAGCCGAGAACTGATTGCGGATGATAGGATTCTGTGCCATTAGACCTATTCCGCCCACTGCCCAAAAGGCCAGGCATAAAGCCAGTTTCATAAATCTTTTCATTGTATTTGGATATTAATTGCAATATATGTTGCAAATTTACAAAAAAAATCACAATCATCAATCCATAATTACTGTTTTTTTTATTCTCACAAGTTCGGCAACGATTGTACATCTGAGAAGATAGCAGATACTGCCCCAGCAGACAGCCGTCCTCACCTCAGCAGAGACACCCTCCGCCACAAGCTGAAAAACTCTCCGCCACAAGCAGAGAACATCATCCAGACAAGCTGATGATATTTCAACCACAAGCACAGAAAATTACCCAGAAGTACTGAGATTATTACATCTGCATTAATAACAGATTATATATACGTGTTATTAACAGATACCATATAGCCGTTATTAACAGATACTATATAGCCGTTATTAACAGGTACTATATAGCTGTTATTAACAGATAGTATATAGCTGTTATTAACAGGTACTATATAGCTGTTATTAACAGATAGTATATAGTTGTTATTAATGCGAGCATAATTTTCTCAGTATGTCTAAGGTGTTTCGTGCCTTTGGCGTGGCAGAGTTGTGCGCTTCATGGCTGGATTCTGTCCTGTATCACACAAAAAAATCAGTGCTCGCCATGATGACGGGCACTGATTGTGTGGTTTAGCAATTTGGGTAGTGTGTTACTTCCTGAGGGTCTTCTTGCCGTTCATGATGACGATGCCCTTGTAGCTTGCGTCAACCTTCTGGCCTGCGACGTTGTAGATACCTGTGTTGGTATTTTCTGTTGCTGTCTCGAAACCTTCGATTGCTGATGGAGCAGTTGTTCCGAGGTAGAAGAGCTGGAAGTCGTCGAAGATTACCCAGTCGCTACCGATAGCCTTGTCTTTTCTGAGACCGAGACGGAGTGTACCACCATCTTCAACCATGATCTGAGTTGAATTGCAGTAAGCTTCAGGATTCATCTGCATACGCTTGTAGACACCTGCCATTGAAGTTGGGTACCAGTAAACGGCATCACCGTCTACTACCTTCGCATCGTATGGATAGCCTGGAGCATCAAGGTTGATTCTGTCATCGTAATAGATTTCGCCTGTCTCAGGATCGAAGAATCCGTCCTTGTCTTCCTCCTTGAGTTCTTCCCACCAGATGAAGTTGCCGTTGTTGCCTACAGTGTAGTCTCCGTCAGTAATCTTGAAGAATCCCTCGAATGATGGTTTTTCGAAGAGGCCGTCGCAGATTGACTTGAGGTAGTCGGTACGTTCCACTTCTCCGTTGTTGAGGAAGAGAACGGCGTTCTTGTTCTCCCAGAAGTCCATTTCAGCACCTGCAACATACCACCAGTTGAAGTAAGGACCGCCGGTAGCGCTACCTGGATCGCCAGCATCACGATAGAGTGCGCGGCAGCGGAGTTCGTATGCTCCTGCAGGGAGACCACGGATAATCTGTGAGAACTCGAATGGACCAACGTTCCATATTTCAGCCTGTTCACGGCCAAATTCGTTGCAGCTTGCATAGAGAACACTTCCGTCATCTGTCAGGACACCTGTCCAGCCGTAGTTAGGACCATACTGGAATGAAGGGTTGACAAGAAGCTGTGAAACATCGACAGGGTTCATCTCAGAGGCCTTGTCGGCACCGAGACTTGCGAAGATGCTCCTGTTGATTGGAGTCTTGAGGGCATTCATATAGTCGATGAGCAACTGTGCTGAAGCATAGTTTTCTGTGAGATATGCACCCTGTGCTGTGAGCAGTTCGTTGATTTCAGCAGAATCATAGGTTTCAGCATCTGCACGAACCATCATATATTCTGCATAAGCCTTCTCGACTTCTGTTGCAGCGATGGCATCAGTGTAAGAGTCTGTCTCGTGGATACCGAGGTCGAGAACATAGTTGACAGCAGGGTTGAGGAGATCTGCATCGGCTTCGTATTGAGCCTGAAGGTTGATGTAGTCGTCAACTGCTGTGAATGATGTTACGGTGCCGGAGGCAAGCTTGACGAATGCGTTGATGTCGTCGAGCATTGAGTTTGCGGCAACATAGGCATCGTAGTCGTTGAGTTCTGTCGGCATGTCGGCGAACATTCCTTCGACGGTCTTGACATCTGCCGGCCAGAGAGAGCCATCATTTACTCTTGATGCAAAGTTCTCCTTTGCAGCTTCGAGCTTTTCAGAAAGCATCTCGCTGAATGGAGGTGTCTCACCGTAGTAGTAGAGCTGGAATCCTGTAGATGCATAGAATGCGTCTGACTTAGTACCGATTCTTACTGTTCCGTCGGTTACTTCGACCATAGCTGTCTGGAGCTTCTGCCATACAGTGGCACGCCACTGGTCTTTGCCCCAGCCCCACCAAGGGTCACCTTTCTGAGTGAGAGGTGCAGTTTCGATACCATTGCCTGATTCGATATAGGCATACTGGAGTTCTGAGATGTCGGCACCTGCGTTACACATAAGTGCGCTCATGCTGTAGAATCCGTTTGGAAGACCTGTGATAATCTGGTAGAGGTCTTCTGGGTCGCCTGTAGGTTCTGCTGTCCAACCACCGATTGCAGGGTAGCTGTGCTGCATCGTCACGCTGACTGGGCCACCACCGTGCCATGTCGTAGAGCGGATGATCCACTGGTTCTCTGGTTCCTCGCCATTGAAGATCTTGAATTCGTTTACGATTGGAATCCATTCTTCACGGCCAGCCTCTGCAATTGCTTCGCTATAGCCTTGTTCCTGGATGTTTGCCCAGGTGTTTTCAAGCTGGAGTTCGTCGGCAACACCTTCGATGTAAGGGAACTCATATCTGTTGTTTACCTCGTTCCACTGTGGGTTGTACTTGACATCGCAGAAGAATGGAGTAGTGATGAGTGCGGAGAAGTTGCGTGCACCATTCACTGGATCCTGTCCCATGAGGTAGTTGCTGCGGGCTTCGTTAAGCTTGTTGTAGGCATTAACATAGTCCTCAGCACTCACGAGGGTGATTTCTCCCATGCCATTACCATCGTTTGCAACAGCGATAGCCTCGTCGAGAACTGCCTGACAGTCTGCCTTTCCGTTATAGTCAGTAGATGCGAGCATGTCGGAAACGGCCTTGATGAGGGCAGTGAGCTGCTGTGCCTTTGTGTAATATGCCTGGTACTGGTCGTAGATGTTGTTCATCTGGTCGATAGCTCCATTTACACTCTCGAGGTCGCTGTCATCGTAGTCGAGGTCGAGAATTTCGTCGAAGAGGAATGTTGCGAGTGAGCCATAGTTGTTGTTGCGGATTTCATCGCTGAGGTTGAGGGCCTTGCCCATCACTTCCTCGAATTCGTCCAGTGCAAGTACCAACTGTGCAGCTTCGCCTGCCTCTCCCTGATAGAACATCTTGAAGTTTGTTGCCATGAATGAGTCAGCGCTCTTTTCCTTTGTCTTCTTGACACCGAGACGGACATAGCCGTCCTCGAGAAGGAAGAACTTGACGGTGTTGTACTTTGTCCCGGTACCGTCGTTGTAAGGCTGATATTTGCCAGCCTGGAACCATACGAGTGAGCCTGGAACAGAGCAAGGTGCATATTTTCCACCTACCTGGTCGTAGCGTCCGTCGGACATGTCCCAGCCTGCATTGAAGACCTTCTCACCATTTTCGTTAATGGTGTAGTCTGTGTCTTCGAAAAGCATTTCATAGACTTCCTCGAAAAGACGAGGCATCAGCGGGGTCTTGAACTCACGGTCCTGTGTGAACTCGTTGCTGTCGATGTTGTAGACTCCGTTCTGTACATAGAGGAATGCATTGTTTTCCCAAGCATCCTTGCCGAACTGGTTAGGGTCTTCATCCCAGGAAGTACCCCAACGGTAGTATCCCTGACATGTTACCTCATACATACCTGCAGGCAGTTTCACATACTGATAGAGGTCGGCATCTGCTCCATCATAGAGCTCGAAGAGTCCACCTGTGGAAGTAATGGAGCCTTTTGTACTTTCGAATGTCCAGAAGTCCATAGGGTCATTCTCGAAGCTGAGGTTACCCCATTCTACCTGGTCGGTAATCTCCTGGCCCTCCTTCCAGTTCTGGGCGAAGGCCGATGTGCCGAGGCACAAAGCGAAAGCTAATGTAAATAGTTTTCTCATACGCTTTTTGTTAATAGAAATTAAATGTTAAGTAATAAGTAATATTATAAGAGTTATCTGATTAGTTTTTTCTTACCATTAATAATATATATGCCTGACTTGACAGCATTATTGCCATCAATACGATGTCCGCTGAGGTCATAGATTACATTACTGCTTTCTGACATTGACGGAGAAAGGTGTTCGATGCTGGTCGCAATCATCTTGTTGAAACGGTCGATATACGACTGCACGCCCTTGATGGCTTCATCCATCTTGGCCTCAGTCTTGCGGTACTTCTCTTTTGAGTAAAGGTCGACGGCCTTACGCAGTTTGTCGTAGAGATAGTCCTGGCTGATGACTTCATCATCTGCATACTGATTGAGCAGACCATTGGCAACATCCATGACAGAATAGTACTCATCGAGTTTGTCCTTGAATGAGATGAGTGGTGTTGTGGCACCTGTCAGAGTGTCAGTAGCCTCTGAATAGAGGGTTGGAGAGGTAGAGGTGAATCCGTCGTACTGGTCGAGCAATGCCTTTACGGTCTCACGCAAAAACTCTGCTGCCGCATATTTCTCGTCAGATGTCTGGTCATAGACACTCCTGGCATTCCGGTATGCCTTCAGGAATCCTCCCTTATAAATCTGTGCCGGAGTTTTTGGGTTAGGATTGTCTGGGTCGACTTCTTCTATGCCGAATGTGTACTTGAATGTGAGTGCATCGGCACGGACACCACGCTCGTCATAGATGTTGGTGAGAGTGAGTCTGTAGGAACCTTCCGTTATGACAGAGTCATCTGGGACGGTGAGAACCAGGTCTTTCTGCATATTGGCTCCTTCTACGGCTTCATCATGTGTCAGGACGTCAAGGACGATGGTCTGACCTCCGCCTATGAGTTTTCCGACAACCTTTTCAAGGTCAATCTTCCAGTCGAATGTGTATGCAAAACGTCGGAAGGAAACAGGTATGTCGAATGACTGATCCTCCAGACTGGCTTCAACAAGTCTGAGAGGGACAGGCTTCTCGACTGTTACGGTTCTTGATATCGTCTTCGTCTTCTTGTCGTTGTCGGTAATGACTGCCTTGAGTGTGTGTTCCTTTGCTGTAGGACGTACCCAGGTATAGTCTAAGATGTAGTTGCCGTCTTCTGACGGGCCATCGAATGTTGCCGTTCCCTTTATTGTTCCGTCAACATATAGCTTGATGGATGTAATATAGCCATCTTCATCGGATGCCGAGACGCTGACCGGAATGGTGTCTACGGATGTGCAGCGACTGGTTGCGGCAGGAGCAGTGAATTTAGCCTTTGGCGCCCCCGGGTCAAGTGTATAGCGCTTACAGAAGTTCCATATTTCATAGCTGTTCTCTGCAATCGGATTGTGGAAATCTACGTTGAAGGAATAGAGCACGATTTCGTTGCCTTCCTCGTTCTTCCACATTTCGCGGTCGCCCGTGAACCAGGATGTTCCGTTCTTTGTACGGTAGTTCGTGCGTTTTGTATAGTTCGTGTATTTCAGGTTGTTTGCAATCTTTGTCACATTGTTCCTGATATTGAACTGGGTGTAGACCACGACGTCATCACCGTAGGCGTGGCAGTGAATGAGGTTGATTTTCTTCCTGATGCTTCCTGATGGGTCGCCCATCATACCGCTGCAAGGTGCAAAGGCGGCAATCTTGTCGGTCATTGATCCCATGACTGCATACATGAACATTGATCCCATTGAGAATCCTGACCAGTAGACTCGGTTTGTGTCAATCTCATAGCGACTTGCCATCTCGTCGATGGTTTTCAGTACGAAGTCCTTGTCCTTGCCTCCGTCGTTCATGTCCCAGCTCTTGTCAATGCCTCTGAGATAGGCTATGACAAACTTGGCTGTGTCGATGAGTTCGTACATCTTGTCGGCGTTAAGTTGATATTCCGGGTCCTGGTTCATGCCGTGAGTGACAATCATGAGCGGACTGTTTTCCGGAAGTGTGTTAGGGGTGAACACCACCATGTTGCGGCTTCTGCCGCTGACATTGATGTCGATACTTGTCTTCTTGTAGGCAGAGACTTTGCAAACTCCCGTCAGTAATACTGCGAGAACAAATAATCTAAAAACAGATACCTTCATATTGCTATCTTATTGTAATACAATTATAAATCCTCCACGTGGCATCGTGGCTTGTTTCTGTAAGTCCTGAGGGTTTCCCTTGTCCGTAAGGTAGGAGTATATCTGCCAGCTTTGGTCGGCTGTGGCTCCGTCCTTGAACACAGTGATATTCTGCCCCTTCCATTTGAGTGACTTCAGGCTGAATGTGATGTCTTTCTTCTCGTCGGTGCCGTTGATTCCGGCAACGTACCAGGTCTTCCCACTCCGACGTGCGATTACTGCATATTCGCCAGGGTAGCCGGCGAGTAGTTTTGTGTCATCCCATGCAGTAGGCAGTTTGGAGAGGAAGTCCTGCACTTCCTGTGGCTGGCTGAGGAAACTCTCTGGGCGGTCAGCAAGGTGCTGTATGCCTGATTCGTAGAGTACAGTGAGTGCCAGTTCGTGTGCATTCGATGTGATGTGAGGGTGCTGTGAGTCTGAGAAGGCACAAGGGGTATAGTCCATAGGACCGATTACGTTTCTCGTAAACGGCAATGTGGCATTGTGGGCTGCTGCCCTCTTGGTGAAGGTAGGTACGTTGTTGTACCATTCTGCGCCGTAGACTCCTTCTGTACTCATGAGGTTAGGATAGGTTCTCTGCCATCCGCGAGGTATGGTTGCTCCGTGGAAGTTGACGAGCAGATGATGCTTTGCCGCACATTTCAGAAGGTCAATCATATAGGCCATGTTCATGTTGGTGTCGCCTGAGAAGAAATCGATTTTCACTCCCGTCACACCAATCTTCTCGCACCATGCAAACTCCTTCTCGCGATCCTCTGGCTTGTTGAGGCGATACTTAGGCCCAGGTGCACCGTTGACCCATCCCACGGAAGAGTTGTACCATATCATTGGTTTCACACCCTTGCTGATAGCATATTTCACTGCGTCCTCAACAGTCTTGCCGTCTTTCATCTCGTCCCACTCGGCATCGATAAGCACGTATTTCAGATGGAGGGTTTCAGCAAAGTCAGTATACATCTTTATTATATTATAGTCATTCGAACCATGATTGTAGGCCCAGTAGACCCAGCTTGCCACTCCTGGTTCTATCCATGAGATATCTCCCAGCTGACATGGGTCGCTGTTGTCGTTGATAAGGGTTGACTCTACGATGTCGGACAATCCTCCGATGATGAATGTCTGCCAGCCACCTTCCTCTTTTCCGTCGGGAAGCAGGTCGAAATGCCCGTTCTCGGCTGTGGCATGCATTGAGGATCCTGCCTCATTGTTGTGGATGTTGGATTCGGAAATCAGCACCCATGCACTTTCCTTACCCTTTTCCTCATATTCGAACAAGGCTGGATAACCTATTCTGTCGCCTGCTTTCACCTTAGGATTCTTTGGAAAGAAACCTTCGTATCCATCTGTCCAGCGCATGAGCCAGTTGTTTGTTGCGTCATCCATGTCGACTGTACCAAACTGGCCTTTGATTGCGATTCCGTCATTGTATACTCGGATAGTGAACAACTTGTTTCCTCGGGAATCAAGATAGTCGCTCTCACGGTACTGGTTAGTCGGGTGAAGTCGTTTGCCTGTCAGCATCTCGTAGTCTACAGTTACCTTTCTGGCCTTTGAGGTCTTCATGGCCTTTGTGTCAATGCTGAAGAGGTCAATCCATTTGCCTCCATTCTTGTACTCAACCTCTACTTCATCACCTTCATCAAGGATGGCCTTGATTTTCCCGTTTGGTGATGTCTGAGCCATTACCTGACACGACAAACTGAGTGATAAGGCAGTAAGACAAGTGTACTTTATGCTACTCATTGTTTTGAAAAAATTACTCATGATGCTTCGTTTTTGTTTGTTTATGCTACAAATTTAGTGAAAGTTGAGATAAATTCAAAATAAATATTATGAAAAATGAAAGAAGAGCCGTAATCACGTTCTGACTACGGCTCTTCGTATGATTTCATCCCTTTAGTGGATTACCACTTGTTTTCTGGATAGTATTCGTTGTTGTAGACGCTGCTTGGACAAAGTTCGAGGGCATCGAATGCCATTGTTCCTGTTTCTGATTCGAGTTTCTGCTGACATCTCAGCCAGTAGTCGGATTTACCGTCAGAATGGAACTGAGTGATGATCTTGCGGAGTGCATCAGTTACGTCACGGTTCCACTGGCTACCAGTACCGGAACCATCGTCACCCTGTGAGCAGCTGTAGCATGCCATACCCTTCATCCATCCACGGTTGCGGAATGCCTTGTCGAATGTAGCGATGGCGTCAGCGTCACCAAGGTCAGAGTCAGACTTCCATCCTACGCGAGGGTTAGCACCACCTACACGCATATCCACTGGAATTCCACATGGCTGGAGGTCACCGATGACTTTGCCGTTTACGAGCTTACCTGGACCGAAATAGAACTGAACGATTCCACGGTTTACGAAGTTGAGGCATGAGAACATTCTTACTTCCCATTCACCTTCTGGTACAGGAGGCATCTTGATTGTGATGTCGAAACGTCCGTATACTGTTACTTCATCGCCTTCGAATGACCAGAAACTTAATACCTTATTTCTTACATGCAGGTGTGTGATGTTGTCTGAGAATACGAAGTTCTTCGTGAAGTTACCCTTGAAACCAAGACAGTGGTTGACATTTGTGGCAGCCTTTGTTCCCTGGCTTCTGAGTCCGTACTTACCGTTTTCAATCGTAGATGCAGTATAGTGTCCGCGGGCGCCACTCGTCAGGAAGTCTGGAGAGAGTGTTGTTGCGTCCATTCTCAGACGTTCGGCTGCGATTATCTGATTCTGTGTGGTAGCATCGTATGCAATCACGTCGTCTATGTAGTAATAGATTCCATTGACAGCCATGTTGTCTGGCATCATGTCTGGAGTTGCAACCTTGGCACCACGAATCTTTACACCCTTGTCGTCTGGACGGGTCATCACACCACGACGGTTGATGTAGAGTCCTGTTTCGGTTCCGCTTGGGAAGGAGAACTTCATCAGGGAGTGAGGTGCGCATGTCTCATACCAGTCACAGATATCCTGCTTGCGTCGGTTGAACATCGTTGCAAGAGTACTGTTAGGACCATCGACACTTGTCAGCTGATAGTAAGTTGACTGGAATGGCAGGATGTGGTATGCAATGAATCGGTTGAGTGCGTTATTAGGGTCTGTAAATACATTATTATCTTTGTCATCTGGGTACATTGGGTCATAGAGCTGGTGTGCCAATGCATTCAGGTCTTCGAGTGTTTCGACTCCGTATTTCTCCTTGAGCACATCGTCCTGCTCGACAAAGACGGTGAACTTGTTGTAGCGGTGCTTCATGTATGCCACGTTGTCGGTTTCAAGACCTGTAGTGATACAGAGCTTGTCGTTTGTCCAGTCGGTGGAGTCCTTGTCGAAGTACACACTCTTGGAGTTCTCGTAATCTTCGTCGATATAGTTTTCCTGAAGCATCCTGTCAAGTCCAGTCTCGCGTATGGCATTGTAGAACAATGTGATGGTTGAGTCTTCCTTCAGTACGTCTGGCACCATGCTGTTGCGAGTACCGATGACAGTGCTGACTACATGTACAACTCCGTTCATCACTGAGTCGTCGGCCTGGGAGATGACTGCTGACTTGTTGATTCGCATCATCAGCTTCACCTGTCCTGGAACAGAAATCGTGTCTGAGTCGGAAGTGATAGTCAGGAAACGGTCGAGCATGTTTGCCTGAGGATAGGTTCCGTTACTGAAGTCTGTCGTGAAGAATTCCTGTTCAATGATGTGGTTGAGAGCCAGTGTGTCACAGTCTTCCTTGCTGAGTTCTTCTACAGAAGATACACCCTTTGATTTCAGGAATGCATCGATGGCAGCATTTGTTGGGGCAAATACAGTGTATGAGCCATAAGTGCCGAGAAGGTCAACCAGGCGGTATGTGCCTTTTTCTCCAGTGGCTCTGTCAAGAATCTTGAGAAACTCGCTGAATGTCTCTGACCTGTTCTTCAGGAATGTTGCTGCATATTCTTTTCTTGAAGTGTAATAGTTTTCAGCACCTGGGTCATCAGAACAAGACGCAACTAATAGTGGCATCAATACAAGAGACAGACAAGGTACTGTCATTAGTATCTTCATTGTCAGCTTGTTGGTGCCCAAAAATTGTTTGAACATTTTCATATTACTTAATTTTGTTTATTAATCGCAATAGTGGATAATATTTAAGAAGTTTTAATTGAGTCTGCAAATATAGGAATAATTTACGAATTATTAATAATGATTTAACATATTTTTTTCGATTTTCATCATTTCTCCTTGTATTTGGGCTCTTCTATACCCCTGTTTCTCTGTCTATGCAGGGGCAGTTGTCACTTCTCTTCCTTTATCACTTTGAACTTGTAGATACAAGTGTGCTTATAGACTTGTCCTGGCTCGAGAACCGTAGATGGGAATGTCGGCTGATTTGGAGAATCCGGATACATCTGCGACTCAAGGGCGATGGCTCTTCTGGCACCTGTATATACCTGAAGTCCTGGGTGGTTGTTCCACACTTCCATGCATCTTCCTGATTCCGGGGAATAGAGTGTTGCGACTTTCTCAATCTTGTTTTTCGGGTGAATCACGCAGAAGTTATTGTCATACTGCATTACTTTTCCTTCCGGTACTTCAGGTCTCTGGCCGAACATGAATCCGCTCATCTGGATCTGGCGGTCACCAATCTTTACTGGCTGGCGGAAATCGTATGCAGAACCTTCTACTGGATACACCTTTCCTGTCGGGATATTGCCACGGTCGGTTTCGGTGATGTAATCGGCGTTGATAGTCAGGAAATGTCCCAGAATATCACCGTTTCCTGCTCCGTTAAGATTGAAATATGAGTGGTTGGAGAGGTTGACTACAGTTGACTTGTCAGTTGTAGCTTCATAACTGATAGATAATCCGTTATCTTCTATGGAATAAGTCAGTTGAGTACTCAGGTTACCAGGGAATCCATCCAGGCCGTCGGCCAGTACGCAACTCATCACGATTTTGTCCTTCTTGACCTCGTCAACATTCCATACAGTATGGTCGAATCCCTTGTTTCCACCATGAAGAATATGCTGTCCACTGTTTTTTGTCACATTGTAGGTTTCGCCGTTCAGTACGAACCTGGCATTGGCGATTCTATTGGCAAATCTTCCGAGGGCGGGACCTACCATTCCCAGATTGTACCTTGGATAGGAGTGAATGGTTGGATAGCCGGTCACAAGGTTTGCGTATGCACCGTCTTTATCTGGTGCGAACAATCCGACTACGAATCCACCATAGTTGGTAATCTGAGCAGCCACCTTACCATTTGAGATAGTATACAACGCCACTTTCTTGCCATCAATAATAGTGTCGAACGGAGCTGCGTCAATGAACGGAATCTCTACTTTCGCTGCCATATTAGTCAAGGCATACGAAATCAGTGCAATAGCAAAAAAAATCTTTTTCATAATACGTTTTTTTAAGTTTCTCAAGTTCGCAAGTGTTTGATTTATACCTCGATTTCTGTTGGATTTAAGGTGAGATTCAAGCGAGGAACGAGCGCCTTAGCCTAAATCGTCTTTATCTTTTTATGCTAAATTTATCATAAGATTTCTGTAAGATTTAAATCCATACGGAAACATCTTTCCTTAAATCTCGCAAAAATATTGGGGAGCATTCTTGAAGAGGCGTCACTACGTTCCTTGAATCTTTCCATAAATCTTTCATAAATCTGAAGATAAAATTA
>CALELI010000050.1 GCA_937902455.1 uncultured Prevotellaceae bacterium
CTTGTTCCTCCCCTTTTGAGGGGAGGCTAGGTAGGGTCTTAAACTCTAAACTCTCAACTCTAAACTCTCAGAAACCTTCAACTCAATAGGGTTGCTGACTTTTTCGTCTAATAATGCAAGGGCAAGCACGTCGATGAAGTTCTCCACATAGTGGAAAGTGACACCCTTCACATATTTCTCAGGAATCTGTCTGATGTCTTTCTCGTTCTCCTTGCAGATGATGATGTCGGTGATTCCGGCTCTCTTGGCAGCAAGAATCTTTTCCTTGATGCCGCCTACTGGAAGTACCTTTCCTCTCAGGGTCATTTCTCCCGTCATGGCGAGGTTTGCACGCACTTTCCTCTGGGTGAGGGCCGATGCGATGGCCGTCGTCATGGTGATTCCTGCCGATGGTCCGTCCTTTGGCACGGCACCTTCCGGTACATGAAGATGGATGTTCCAGTTGTCGAAAATCCTGTAGTCGATGCCAAGCATGTCCGGGTGGGCCTTGAGGTACTCGAGTGCCAGGGTGGCTGACTCCTTCATCACGTCGCCGAGGTTACCTGTCAGGGTGAGCTTGCTGCCCTTGCCCTTGCTGAGGCTGGTCTCGATGAAGAGGATTTCCCCACCTACAGCCGTCCAGGCAAGTCCTGTCACTACTCCTGCATAGTCGTTGCCCTGATATTTGTCGCGGCTGAAACGCTCCGGCCCGAGGATGTCAGCGACTTCCTGCTTGCCTATTTCCTTCTTAGGCAGTTCCTTCGTCTTGGCATACTCGTACGTCATCTTGCGGAGCAACTTGTTGATCTGCTTGTCGAGTTCCCTGACTCCGGATTCACGGGTATAGTCCTCGATGATTTTCTCGATTGCCTGTGTGGACAGCTTTATCTTCTTGTCCTTCATGCCGAGATTGTCCAGTTCCTGAGGAACGAGATGGCGTTTTGCAATCTCTATCTTCTCTTCTGTAAGGTATCCGCTCACCTCGATGAGTTCCATTCTGTCGAGGAGTGGGGCAGGGATGGTTGATATGTTGTTGGCTGTGGCTATGAACATCACGTTGCTGAGGTCGTAGTCGCAGTCAAGATAATTGTCGTGGAAGGCGCTGTTCTGCTCTGGGTCGAGTACTTCCAGGAGTGCTGATGCAGGGTCGCCGTGCATTCCGTCCTGTCCGACCTTGTCGATTTCGTCGAGGATGAACACAGGATTTGAACTGCCGGCTTTCTGGATGTTCTTGATGATTCTTCCAGGCATGGCACCGATGTAGGTCTTTCTGTGTCCGCGGATTTCCGCCTCGTCGTGAACTCCGCCGAGCGATACACGGACATATTTCCTCTTCATAGCCTTTGCGATACTCTTTCCAAGACTGGTCTTTCCCACTCCTGGAGGGCCGTAAAGGCAGATGATAGGGCTCTTGAAGTCGCCTCTTGTCTGGAGCACGGCGAGGTGTTCAAGGATTCGTTCCTTCACCTTCTCCATGCCGTAATGGTCCTTGTTGAGAACTCTCTCTGCATTCTGCAGGTTGAGGTTGTCCTTTGTCATTTCGCGCCAAGGAAGTGAGAGGAGGGTCTCCAGATAGGCGTACTGTACCTGGTAGTCAGGGTTGCCTGTGGCATAGTGACGCAGTTTCTCCAGTTCCTTGTAGAACAGTTCTGCTGTGGCCTCGTCCCAGTCCTTGTCGAGCGACCATCCCCTCAGCTTCTCGTAGTCGCTGGTTGCTCCGTCACCCAGTTCTTCCTGGATATTCCGCATTTCCTGCTGCAGGAAGTATTCGCGTTGCTGTCTGGTCAGGTCTTCCTGAGTCTTGTTCTGGATATTTGCCTTAAGCGATGCAAACTGATACTCTCTGTTGAGATATTCCAGCAGACGGTAGGCCCTCAGGCGCAGGTTGTCGATTTCGAGCAAGTCCATTCTCTCCCTGTTGGAGATAGGAATGTTGGAACAGAGGAAATTGAGGAAAAACTCTCTCTTCTGCAGGCTCTTGAGCCGAGGTTCATCGGGCATTGGCAGTTCTCCATGAGAGTGGAAGAACTTCACTGCTACGTCCTTGCATGCTTCTATTACTGCGATGAACTCCTTGTCGCGTGCGGAAGGATGGTCTTCCGGATATTCGCTTACGTGACCAGTAAGATATTCTCCGTTGTGTGTGACGTCAATCAGTTTTATTCTCGTATGTCCCTGCAGCAGTGCGGTCTTCGAACCGTCGGGCAGTTCGAGCATCTTCACGGCCTTTGCCAGCACACCGGTGCCGTAGAGTTGCGAGAAGTCAGGATCGTCAATAGTATCGTCTTTCTGGCAGAACACACCGATTGGCTTGTTCTGTTTGATGGCGTCGTTCAATAGTTTCAGAGATGTCCTGCGTGCCACGTTCACCGGCAACAGGGTACCTGGGAATATCATCATGTTCCTCAGCGGCAGGATTGGAATTGTCTCGTCGCCGATATTCAGGTCCTCCAGTTTCACCCTCAGCGGATCAATGTCCGTAATCACCGAAATATGCTGGCCGCCAGTGGCCATCCCGTCAATTATATCATCGAATAGTTTCATATACACATTTATATTTTTCGCATATGCGCGTAATCAAGTGCAAAGGTAGCAATAAAAAATGAATAATGAAGAATGAATAATGAAATTTTTTTGCTACACCCTCTCCACCTCTCCCGTTATCGGGCGAGAGCAGCATCGAGCATTTCGCTTGTGGTCAGTCGTGGCTGGAAGAATGTCAGCCCGACTGGAACAAGCAATAAAGGAAATACGAGGTAAAGGTAGCAATAAAAAATGAATAATGAAGAATGAATAATGAAAAAAGTTTAGAGTTGAGGGTTTAAGACCCTACCTAGCCTCCCCTCAAAAGGGGAGGAACAAGAACCTTGGCCTGTGGACGGTGAAATGGAAAAATGGCGAAATGGAGAATAAATTGTAAATTGTAAATGGTAAATGGTAAATAAATTTGGCAAATCGCATGTTTATTCGTAACTTTGCGACCGATGGTTGCTGTGTTCTTGAATATCGGCAGCGGAAAAAGTATAAACATACATATAAATATAAGAACATGGGCATATACATAAACAAGGGAAATACAGGATTCGCTGGTTACACTAATGGTGAATACATAGACAAGACAGGAATGATAGCCTACATCAATTCCACCTTGAACACAGGCAACCGCCTGACGTGCGTCACCCGTCCCCGTCGCTTCGGCAAGTCGATGGCGGCAAACATGCTGTGTGCCTACTACGACAAGTCATGCGACTCCTCTGCCCTGTTCGACCGATTCGTCATAGCGAAGGATGCGTCCTACAGGGAGCATCTGAACAAGTATTCCGTCATCTACATCGATGTAACGAACTTTACCACTGAATACAGCGGCAGGGAAGACATCATTGACATACTGCAAGCAAAAGTGAAGGCCGATGTCAGGGAGGCATATACTGCAATAGATTATGACGAAGACAGCAGTCTCATGGACGTCCTGCTTGCCATAAGCATTCATACAGGCGAGAAGTTCATCTTCATCATCGACGAGTGGGATGCCCTGTGCCGCGAGTTGGCAGATAAGCCATCCATAATGAACGAATACGTTGACTTGCTCCGACGCATGTTCAAGAGCAACGACACCCCGATTGTCTTTGCCGGTGTCTATATGACCGGCATCCTGCCCATCAAGAAGTACGGCACACAGTCGGCGCTGAATGATTTCCGCGAATACTCCATGACCTGTGCCGGACCGTTGGCTCCGTACTTCGGTTTCCTGCCGGAAGAGGTTGAGCGGCTGGTCAGGAAACGCGACGGATTCTACAACATGCTGAAATGCTGGTACGACGGCTATATTCTGGACGACAACGGCTGGGACGGAACCCAGTTCAAGTTGTTGCGCTACCACATATACAACCCCAACTCAGTGATGCACGCCTTTATGTTCGGGCAGTGCGACAACTATTGGGCTCAGACGGAGTCGTTTGAGTCGCTCAGGCAATACATCGACAACGACTTTGACGGAGTGAAGGAAACCCTTCAGTCGCTCATCGACGGCAAGCCGGTGAAGATAAGCACCCTGACATTCGGTAATGACATGAACCAGATTAACAGCCGCGACGAACTCTTCACGCTGATGGTACACCTTGGCTATGTGTCGTACAACAGTGCTGACCACACGGTGAGTTTCCCGAACATGGAAGTGCGGATGGAGATTCTTGAAGCCATACGCAACAGCCGCAGGCATAAGGAACTGGCAGAACTCATCAAAGCCTCCGACCGCCTGTTACAAGCCACGCAGGATATGGACGAACAAGCTGTGAAAGAAGCCGTAGAATATGTGCACAACCACAAGGTTGCCCCGAACTTCTACAACAACGAGCAGGCTCTCCGTTCCGTAGTACGCATGGCATACCTTACTGCCATCGACGACTATCAGGATATACAAGAGCTGCCGACAGGCAAGGGCTATGCAGACATAGTCTATCTGCCACGTCCACTCTCTTCCTATCCGGCTTTGGTGATTGAACTCAAGTGGAACGAGTCCGTCAACACAGCCATCGACCAGATACGCGAGCGTGACTACCCCGAGATGCTGAAACCATTCTCCGACAATATCCTCCTCGTAGGTATCAGCTACGACAAGGACACCAAGGCACATGAGTGCCGGATTGAGAGAATCACAAAGGAATGACCTACCAATACATGAACAGACGTACAACGCTTGTATGATTATAAGTCAAAAAAATACATAAGAATATGAAAAAATTACTTTATTTTGTTGCGATTATGGCTGGAGGGCTTTCTCTTGCCTCATGTCTGGATTCTGATGGAAACAATGCAAGTGCTGAACTCGACTTCTATGCAAGGTACGACAAGATTGAATTTAATGACAGCAACGATGTCGTGTTTACCCACTTGATTGACACAGCATTGCAGAAACTTGGAGTCCTGAGCGATCCGTATGTTTTCACTGCCATCCTGCATGAGAAGGCAGAAGTCAACTATTCAAGTCCGGACGCAGCCGTACATAATTGCTGCGTACAGGCAGACACGAAGTATCAGGCAATGCTCTCGAATGTGACTTCATCGAAGCTGAGAGAACAGATGGCAGCGATGAACGCCAAGACAGGACTGCCTCTCGACAGCCTTGACGGCTTTACGGTACATTATGCACTGCTGTATTTCGAAGGAAAGTCCGCAGGATTCCTTCCAGTGAACATCTACCCGAAGAACTACTGAATCAAAGAACTAAACACCAAAACTAACTAATTATGAAGACAAAGAAACTGACCTTGACATTGACCCTGATCCTCACGAGCACGATAGCCGTGTGGGGACAGCCGCGCTATGACTATAAGCAACTCCAGAGAGAGAACCTCGGAAGGGGAGTCGTGGCTTTCACTACCAGTAACGGCGATTCAGCCGTAGTTTCGTGGAGATATCTCGACGAGGACTCGGAGAAGACATCCTTTAATATATATAGGAACGGCAAGCGCCTCAACAAGACTCCACTGACGGGTGCCACTTTCTTTCGTGACAGGCACGACGGCAGTGAGACTGCAACCTATGAGGTCCGTACCGTCGACAACGGGAAGGAAAGCCACAGGAAGGACGGTTCGTTCGTCGTGAGGCCAGATGCCCCGAAGGGCTATCTCCGTGTGAAACTCGACCGGCCGGAAGGTGGTGTGACCCCTGACGGACGCCCTTACTCATATTCTCCAAACGACTGTTCCGTAGGCGATGTGGATGGCGACGGGGAATACGAAATCATCGTCAAGTGGGACCCTTCCAATGCAAGGGACAATGCCCATGACGGCTACACGGGAAGCGTGCTCTTCGACTGCTACAGGATAGACAGGAGCGGCGCTGCTGCTGATGGCCGTCTGTGGCGCATCGACCTTGGAAAGAATATCCGTGCAGGTGCCCACTACACGCAGTTCATGGTCTATGACCTTGACGGCGACGGAAAGGCAGAAGTCGTGATGAAGACCGGCGACGGAACAGTGGACGGACAGGGAACCATCATCGGCGACCCTCTTGCAGACCATCGTGAGAGGAACGGACGAATACTCTCCGGCAACGAATATCTCACCGTCTTCAACGGCCAGACAGGTGCTGCAATGTGTACCGTCGACTATGTTCCTGCACGAGGCAACCTTGCCGACTGGGGTGACAGCAACGCCAACAGAAGCGACCGCTATCTTGCCTGTGTGGCATATCTCGACGGCCGTCATCCAAGTGTCGTGATGTGCCGTGGGTACTACACACGTGCCGTCCTCGCGGCATGGGACTGGGACGGAAAGAACCTCAGTCAGCACTGGGTGTTCGATTCCGACAAGCAGCCGCGCCACAATGGTGCCGGACAGGGAAACCACAATATCCGCGTTGCAGATGTAGACAGTGACGGCAAGGATGAGATTATCTACGGAGCCATGTGCGTCGACCATGACGGCAGCATCCTCTATAACACCCGCTTAGGACACGGCGATGCCATGCATCTCTATGCCTTCTCGCCCGATTCCGACAGACTCCTCCTGTGGGATGTACATGAGGGACACCCATGTTCCGAACTCCATGATGCCGCTACGGGAGAAATCCTCTTCTCCATTCCTGCAAGGGAAGACGTGGGCAGGGGAATGGCAGCCGACATCGACCCTACGAACCGGGGACTGGAGATGTGGTCGTCTGCCTCCGGAGGCATCCGCAACATCAAGGGCGAACTGACAGCCCATCAGGGACGTGTGTCCGTGAACTCCGCAGTATGGTGGGACGGCGACCTCCTCCGCGAACTGCTCGACGGCGGCAGGGTCACCAAGTTCAACTGGCACACCGATGCCTGCGACGTACTTCTTGACATCAACAGAGAGTGCCGGTTCAACAACGGGACGAAGAACAACCCATGTCTCTCTGCCGACATGCTTGGCGACTGGCGCGAGGAAGTGATAGTGCGGACAATCCAGAATGACGAACTGCGCATCTATTCCACCGACATTCCTACCGACCAACGTTTCCACTGCTTCATGCAGGACATCCCGTACCGCCTGAGTGTTGCAACCGAGAACGTAGCCTACAACCAGCCACCCGAACCAGGCTTCTATTTCGGAGAGAAATAAGAATCCCCCTTACTTCTCTTGCAAAGTTCTAAACTATCAACTCTAAACTTCCAAACTGACTCTAAACCCTAAACTATCAACTCTAAACTTTTCTCGCAGACCCTCTCTGCAACGGTGCCACGCGGAAATTGTTACTGCACCTCAGGTGAGATGTTACTGAGTCTCAGGTGAAATGTTACTGAGTCGTGGGCCAAATGTTACTGAGTCAAACGCCGAAAAACGCCTCGTTTTGCCCTGCGACTCAGTAATATTTTTCGTGCACGTCAGTGATATGCAGAGCCCGTCTCTGTGATATCTCCACTCCTGTTCAGCAATACTCCTGCTCCCCCTCAGGTGTCTGGCTGAACTGCGGCCCGATTGGGCAAGCTTCTCAAAACTTGCAACTGCAAAGTTAGTACATTTGTGAGGACTGTGCAATAGTTTTCCCGAGGGTTGTGCGTCCGTTTCCCGCGAGTTGTGAGTATGGGATGTCAGGAAAGACAGTACGAAAAAGTGGTCATTTGGTCATTTGGTCATTTGGTCATTTTCTTTTTCGGATGCGTTTTCAGTGCCACTATGTAATATAAAAATAATATATTATTTTTATATTACATAGTGAGCCGGAAATGAGGTTCGAATTCCTTTTTGACCAAATGACCAAATGACCAAATGACCACATCGGTCGACCTTCATGTTGATAAGCTAATGCACCCAATTAGTGCATCAGGTCAGCGACGCAATGTTTGGTTTACCAACGAGTCAGGTCTTTACTCGCCCATTCTTTCCAGCAAGCTGCCGAAGGCGCGGGAGTTCAAGTTCGGGGAAGGTAGGAAAAATTCATTATTCGCCCCGTCGCAGAGATGGTCACAATTGATTAGCGATTAATGATTATCGATTAGTGAAGGCAAGGGCAGTCGGGAATTGCAGCCTTAGTGACATTTAGTTACTAAGATTTATTGAGCGTCATTTTGCATTATTCATTTTTTATTATTAAATTTGCAAGTTAATGAGATAAAAAGTACAAACAATATGAAGAAAAAACTTTTACTCTTCGCGGCCATTATGATGGTGAGCACAGGACTGTGGGCACAGGTTCAGCAGAATGTGTCTTACCGTTACCCTGTATATAACACCGATGGTGTCCCTACCAGCGGAATTAAAGAGTGGAAAACAGCAGAAATTAAAGCGGTCGTACTATCAGGCAGCTCCAGTCAAGTTACTTTGTCTGAATCGTGGTATGTCATTACTGGCACTGATGTCGTATATGATAAAGGTATTGTCATCCATGGCAATGTAAATCTTATTCTTGCCGACGGTGCTAAACTCACCGCAACGGGAAATGATTCTAAGGCTGGTATTCAAGTATCGGGCGAAGGCAACTCTCTTACTATCTATGGTCAAGACAATCAATCGGGGCAACTCATTGCAACCGGTGGAGCCAATGCTGCCGGTATCGGTGGCGGAGAGCGTAGCTTCGGCTCTAACATCTTCATAGCAACAGACCTCATCATAAAAGCCGATAACAATAATCCTCCTACAACAGTGATTACAAATACAGGTGGCAACCTCGCTGAAGATTTGGATGGCAAACGATATGTAACGATAGAAAAAGATTTGAATGTCTTAAAGAACAAGGCCATAGACGAAATCAATGCAGCTATCGATGGTGTTACTGATGCAGATATCCGTGCTATCGCCGCTGCGGCAATAACTGATATCAGCAATGCCACAAGCGAAGAACAAATTAACTCTATCAAGACTTTTGCTCTAACCAAGATAAATGCCATTGCAGAAATATTATCTGCC
>CALELI010000051.1 GCA_937902455.1 uncultured Prevotellaceae bacterium
ATTTGCCTTGACATAGCCAAACGTCCCAACTTACCACTTCACAACTCTCAACTTCCAAACTGACTCTAAACTCTACACTCTACACTCTAAACTTTCCAAATAATATCTTACCACTTTTGGGGTCAAAAGTGCTTGTGACGACACGTGGGTGGGTAGGGGAGAGGCATGGGACGTGATGTGACTTATCACTCCCAAATTCGGATGGACATATATGTTAATGGACTCAGTACTTCCTGACTATGAGTTCATGTCGAAGATCTTATCCATGAGATGCCATTTCTGGGTTGAGGGGAGGAATGGGTCTGCTCCCTGAGCCTGGGCGACGAAGGCCTCCCATTCGGCCTGACGAGGCATCTGGGCAAGTCGTGCCCAGTCGCGGTCCCAGTCGAAGTCATCGACGGTGTCGCATATCATGAACAGACGGGTGCCTTTGCGATAGATCTGCATATCCAGGATGCCTACGGTTCTCTGACCTTCGATTATCTCTGGCCATACATTGGCATGCACTTCACAATACTTCCGAATCAGTTCCGGGTCATCAATGAGTTCGAGTGTCTGACAAAAACGTTTCACTATCGTTAATCATTAATCTTCATTTTTCATTATTCATTTTTCATTTATTAATCCCCGCCTATCAGTCTCTCTTGAATATGTCTCTTGTGTAGACTTTGTCATGGACATCGTCGAGGATAGAGTCGTAACGGTTGGCGATGATGGCCTGAGACTGGGACTTGAACTTGGTAAGGTCGTTGACGACAAGTGAACCGAAGAAGGTGCTGCCGTCTTCGAGTGTTGGCTCATAGATGATTACTTCTGCACCCTTGGCCTTAATGCGCTTCATGATACCTTGAATGGCACTCTGACGGAAGTTATCGGAATTGGACTTCATGGTGAGACGGTAGACGCCAATGACACATTCACGTTCCTTGTTGCTATCCCATTGTCCATTTTCTGAGTAATAGCCAGCCTTGCGGAGTACGGCATCGGCGATGTAGTCCTTGCGGGTACGGTTGGATTCTACGATGGCGGTCATCATGTTCTGAGGAACGTCCTGATAATTGGCAAGGAGCTGCTTTGTGTCTTTAGGCAGACAGTAGCCACCGTAACCAAAGGATGGATTGTTGTAGTGGGAACCGATACGAGGGTCAAGTCCTACACCACTGATGATGGCTTGTGGGTCAAGACCTTTGACTTCTGCGTAAGTATCCAGTTCGTTGAAATAGCTGACGCGGAGAGCGAGATAGGTGTTAGCAAAGAGCTTGACAGCTTCTGCCTCTTTCATGCCCATAAATAAGACCCTCTCACAGTTCTCCTTCAGTGGGAGAATGCCGCAAGGGTTCAGCTGTTCAGGAATGGCTGAGCCTTCGATAAGCAGACTTGCAAAAATCTTGGCAAATTCTTCTGCCTGTGGATTACCGATGGCTTCGATGGCAGCATTCTCTTCATCGAATTCCTCGCCCTGGATGATCTTCGGGTAACCGACGATGATACGTGAAGGGTAGAGGTTATCATAGAGAGCCTTACTCTCACGCAGGAATTCCGGAGAGAAGAGGAGGTTGAAGTGCTTGCCCTTGAGTTCTGGTTTCAGAAGGAACCGCAGGGCGTATTTCTTGTAGAGAGAACGGGTGTAACCTACCGGAATGGTCGATTTGATAACCATGACTGCATCTGGATTGACAGAGAGCACAAGGTCGATGACGTCCTCTATGTGATGGGTGTCGAAGAAGTTCTTCACAGGATCGTAGTTTGTAGGAGCCGCGATGACAACAAAGTCGGCGTCCTTGTATGCGCTCGCCCCATCAAGTGTGGCATTCAGGTTCAGTTCCTTCTCCGCAAAGTATTTCTCAATATAGTCGTCCTGGATGGGAGAGATGCGATTGTTTATCTTCTCCACCTTCTCGGGGATTACATCAACAGCTGTCACATTATGATTCTGTGAAAGAAGTGTTGCGATAGACAAGCCCACATAACCTGTACCAGCTACTGCAATCTTGATGTTCTGGAAATCTTTCATATTATATTATTTTATTTGTAGTTTCATTTTTCACTTTTTCCCTCCACTCGTCAATGTATCTGGTGATGGCAGGGGTGCGGGTGATGGCACGGCGGAGTGCTGAGTTGGTGGTGGAAGAGGCGAGATACAGCTTCAGGTCTTTCTCGGCTTCGGTCTGACGACCGAGGAGGACGCGGGCTGCATAGCGGTAGGCTGTGATACGTGCGTTGTTGACATGAGTGAGGTTGGTGAGGGCGCTGTACCTGAAGAGGAAGAACTGAAGTGCGGCACGGAGTTTCGGGTCAAGCGGTTCTCCTGCCTGCCTCTGTAGGACAGCCTTGTCGAGGTCCTTCTCCACGGCCTGCATCTTGCGGGTGAAGTGGTTGTTGGCCCGGGAGAACTCGAGTACCTGGATATATTCGTCAGGGATGGTAGTGGTCATAGTACCAAAACCACTCGTGATGGATACAAAGACCTTCCCCTTGGTACTCCCCTGATTGGTGACGAGTATACCTTCGGCTCCCTTGAACTGTCCTGCCGCAACCCTTACCATGTCGCCTTTCACAAGCATCTGTTCTTCCGGAGTGACGAAGGTCATCTCCTGTTCATAGCCCTGAGCTACAATCATGAGTGAATGCATCTGTGCCTTCGGTACGGTGAGCCAGATGTCATGGGGACCGAGAACCGTCCCCTTCTCTCGATGGCGGAAGACAGGCGAGAGATTCTCCAGCTTGCGGAAACTCTCCACCTTCTCGAAGGTCGTGAGGGCGAAGAGATAGTTGAGCATCTTAGGTTTTTCCACCTTCACTTTCTTACCGTCGAGAGTCTTCTCGACGGTGTAGGTAGGCAGATAGACCTGTATATGTGCATCCTGGAATTTCTGCTTCGATTTGACGGAGAGATGGGGTATGCGATAGACATACCACTCGTTCCCATCTTCCTTGAAACCGAGAGTAGAAGCGATATCAGCAAGTGCTTCCTTGCCGATGGTATATGTATGGT
>CALELI010000052.1 GCA_937902455.1 uncultured Prevotellaceae bacterium
GATAACAAGAAAGTCTTCTCGAACTTTCCCAAAGTAAGCCAAGAACGCACAAAAAGATCATTTCCGACTTACACGAAGAACCTCTCTTTCGCACAGAAACGCCCTCTATTACACACATGAAAGCCAGTTTTAGCTTACAATAAAGTTCGCTTTAACCCACAAAAAGGTCTGCTCAAACTGAGAATAAAGTCAACGCATTAATAATGCAAACATAAATGCATTAATAATGCATCATTAATTGCATTAATAATGCATTTGCCAGTCCATTATTAATGCATTGACCTTGTTTTCCGTTATATTAGACCTTATTTTCTGATAGAGCAGGTCTTATTTTCAGATAGAACAGACCTTCTTTTCGTATAGAGTTGGCCTTCCTTTCAGATATGACAGATGTTTCCTTGCGTTCAAGAGATGCTTCTTGTCCCTTGAAATAATAAATAAGGTGTATAATAAAAGAGGAGTGCAACGCGAATTGCACTCCCCATTATCGAAAATTCTCTTTCGGCTTATAAACTTATGCGTTTACCTTTGCCATGTGAGCGATGAGCTCGAGAACCTTGTTTGAATAACCGATTTCGTTGTCGTACCAGCTGATTACCTTTACGAATGTGTCTGTAAGATAAACACCAGCATTAGCGTCGAAGATAGATGTGAGTGTGCATCCGAGGAAGTCAGATGAAACAACTGCATCTTCAGTGTAACCGAGAACGCCCTTGAGTTCGCCATTAGCAGCTTCCTTCATAGCAGCGCAGATGTCTTCCTTAGTTGCAGGCTTTGCAAGATTTGCAGTGAGGTCAACTACAGAAACATCGAGAGTAGGAACGCGCATAGAGATACCTGTGAGCTTGCCGTTGAGTTCAGGAATAACCTTACCTACAGCCTTAGCAGCACCTGTAGAAGAAGGGATGATGTTACCAGAAGCAGCACGACCACCACGCCAGTCCTTGAGAGATGGACCGTCAACAGTCTTCTGAGTAGCTGTTGTAGAGTGAACTGTTGTCATCAAACCGTTAACGATACCGAACTTGTCGTTGAGAACCTTAGCGATTGGAGCAAGACAGTTAGTTGTGCAAGATGCGTTAGAAACGAACTGAGTTCCCTTAACGTACTTGTCGAAGTTAACGCCGCAAACGAACATTGGAGTGTCGTCCTTTGAAGGAGCTGACATTACAACATACTTTGCACCTGCCTCGATGTGAGCCTGAGCCTTTTCCTTTGTGAGGAAGAGACCTGTTGATTCTACTACATATTCTGCGCCTACTGCATCCCACTTAAGGTCAGCTGGGTTGCGCTCTGCTGTTACGCGGATCTTCTTACCGTTTACGATGAGCTGTGAATTCTCAACGTCTGCCTCGATTGTACCTTCGAACTGTCCGTGCATTGTGTCGTACTTGAGCATGTATGCCAAGTAGTCAACTGGACAAAGGTCATTAATACCTACGATTTCAATGTCTGTGCGGTTCTGAGCTGCACGAAAAACGAAACGACCGATACGGCCAAATCCGTTAATACCAACTTTTGTTGCCATAATTTAAAACGTTAAATAAAATAGTTATAACTAATATGATCTTAATTTCTCTAACAATCTTTATTCGCAATTGCAATAGTGCGCCGTAGAGCAAGAGAGCGTTACCAGCACCGAAATTATCAGTGTTGCATAAGCAAAGATGCGATATTTAGCACTACTTTTTTGCATTTCTTGTGCAAAGTTACAAATAATTCTTTTATCTTTGCAAAGAATTTTAAAAAAAGTATTATGGGACTCCTAAAAGAATTTAAAGAATTTGCTCTTAAAGGCAATGTAATGGACATGGCAGTCGGTGTTATCATCGGCGGTGCATTTGGTAAAATCGTTTCTTCAATCGTAGGTGACGTTGTTATGCCTCCACTCAATCTGCTCCTTGCTGGAACTGACGCTTCTTCAATGAAGTGCGTCCTCCGCGAAGCTGTTGCCGAGAAGCTGGACGAAGCTGGTAATGTTGTCACTCCTGCAGTAGAGGAGATTTCCCTCAACTATGGTGCATTCATCCAGAATGTCATCGACTTCCTTATCATTGCAATCGTTATCTTCCTGGCAGTCAAAGGCATTAACAAGCTCACAAGCCTCAAGAAGAAGGAAGAAGAAGTTGCTCCAGAATCTCCAGCAGAACCAAGTGCTGAAGAAAAGTTATTGTCTGAAATCAGAGATTTGCTGAAAGAAAAGAAATAATGAAACTTGTACATAAGATTCTTGACCTGCATGACGAACTCCTGAAATTCAGGGGTGGCGAACAGAGCATAGGACTCGTTCCTACGATGGGAGCATTGCATGCTGGTCATGCATCTCTTGTGAGCAGAAGCTTACAGGAAAACACCGTGACTGTAGTCAGTATTTTCGTAAATCCTACTCAGTTCAACGATAAAAACGACTTGGCAAAATATCCAAGAACGCTCGAGCATGATTGCACACTTCTTGAAAGTCTGTGCAATGCAGAGTCAAATTTAATTGCATTTGCGCCAAGTGTGGAAGAAATGTATCCCGAGGAAGACAACCGCCATTTCAGTTATCCTCCGACAGACGAAGTGATGGAAGGCAAATATCGTCCCGGACATTTCAACGGAGTTTGCCAGATTGTAAGCAAGCTGTTCCTTGCCGTTCAGCCAACAAAGGCCTATTTTGGCGAGAAAGACTACCAGCAGATTGCAGTCATCAAGCGAATGGTGGAAGACCAGCAGTATCCGCTTGAGATTTGTCCTTGTCCGATTGTAAGGGAAGAAGACGGACTTGCACTCAGTAGTCGCAACGCCCTACTCTCTCCTGAGGAGCACGACATTGCGCTCAACATCTCAAGGGTGTTGCGCGAAAGTCTCTGCTATGCAAAGGAAAACAATCTGAAAGACACCTGCAAGTGGGTGATTGATGAAATAAACAAGGTTGAAGGCCTTGAAGTACAATATTACGAGATAGTAGACGGTGACACTCTTGCCAGCCTCAATGACTGGGAGGATGCAGACAGTGTAGTCGGATGCATAACGGTATATTGTGGCTCAGGTCCTGTTCGTCTCATAGACAATATAAGGTATAAGGTGGGTTCTAAAAATTCACCGTTTTAATAAACAAGCATAACAATGGGTT
>CALELI010000053.1 GCA_937902455.1 uncultured Prevotellaceae bacterium
CAAATGTTACTGAGTCAAACGCCAAAACACGCCTCGTTTTGCCTCGCGACTCAGTTATATTCTGGATCCGACAAGGCAATATTCGGGCTACACGAGCGGTCAACCAGGGCTACACGAGCGCTCGACTCGGGGTACACGAGCCGTTGACCAGATACAGATGACTGCTCAGTCGGTGCCTGTTCTTGCCTGTACTGGTTTCGCAACTTCGTAGTGAGGGTAGATATTGACATTTTTCAGAAAAAATAATGGAAATTTGCCTCTACTCCTCTACCTTTATAGATAATATATTAATAATCAGTCAGTAAATAGGTAGAGGCAGAAGTAGAGGACTGGTAGATGAGTAGAGGGTAGCCTCTACTCATCTACCTACATCTACCATTGCCTCTACCATTTAATATATTGATATAGAGTCTATAATACGCAAAAGTAGAGGAGTAGAGGCATTTTTTAATATTTTTTCTTGAAAAAGTATGCTATTTTGGCCATTTTTTGCCGTTTTTTCACCTGAATTTGCAGTCGATAACAATCTAACTGACGGAAAGACAACAAAATAACCACAAAGCCGAATCTGGCACAATAAAAACTATAAACCCTTCTATCTTGGGAATAGGATTGTTTTTGTGTAAAAAAAGTGACCATCACTCCAAATGTCGGAAGAGCCATAAAAATTAGGGGCAAAACATAAAATTCTTTGCAGAATGTTTGTTATATTAAACATTTATTGCTAATTTTGCACAAAATAAACAACATCTATGGGCAAGAATACATTCGGAAAGATGATGCCAAGGGCTTTGAGCCGGCAACTGGAGTTGATGGGCGAGCAGATTATGCTGGCTCGTAAGCGCAGACATCTTTCTATGCAGGATATAGCAGACAGAGCAACGGTGACTCGTCTGACCGTCTCAAAGGTAGAGCATGGCGATCCAACGGTCAGCATGGGTATCTATGCGCGTGTGCTCTTTGCGCTCAATTTGGAAAAGGATATTACATTACTGGCTGCCGATGATGCTCTTGGCAGACAACTGCAAGATGCAGAACTTCTCAAAAAGAAATAATCCAACAGGCTAAACATCAGAATTCCATGAAACGAATTTCCGTCTTTGCAGACTTTGATTTTCTCACTTCACCACAGAAGATTGGAGTGTTAGGCTACGAGCATGTTCGTGGTAACGACCACTTCGTGTTTGAGTACTCTCGTGAATGGCTCAAACAGTATGGTGGCATTGTGTTGAGTGGTGACCTGATGAATGTGCCTTCGTTGCAGCATCCTCATGGCAAGGATAGTGTGTTCGGCTTCATCAAGGATTCCTTTCCTGACCGTTGGGGACGATTGTTGCTCGACCGACGAGAGCGTATCATGGCACAATCGGAAGGAAGACCGAGGCGAATGCTCACCAACTACGATTACCTAATTGGTATAGAAGATTATACCCGTATGGGAGGTATTCGTTACAAAAGTGACGAAAATGATGGTTACATCAACGCCAGTGCCAAATATCTTGTCCCTCCAATTGAAAGTCTTCGTGCGTTATGTGACGCATGTCATGAAATAGAAATGGCAGAAGAGCGTAATGAATTGCCAGAACAACGATGGCTCGACCAACTGATTAACCCAGGAACCTCATTAGGTGGTGCTCGTCCGAAGGCTAATGTCATAGATACTGACGGAAAGCTTTATGTTGCAAAATTCCCATCAAAGAAGGATTTGGAGAACACTGAACTCATTGAACATTTCTCACATCATCTGGCTGCATCTGCAGGAATTAACGTAGCTAAGACTCGAACAATCAAGATTTCAAAAGACCGTGACTTGTTGTTGTCCGAGCGTTTTGACCGTAGTGACGATGGTAAGCGCATCCACTTTGCATCAGCCATGTCATTGCTTGGCCTTGATGATGGTGCTGGCAACAGTACCGGCAATGGTTATCTGGACATTGTAGATTTCATTCTTCAAGGATGCGTAGATGTAAAACAGAATATTCGGGAACTCTATCGCAGAGTTGCCTTCAACGTGATGTTTGGCAATACCGATGACCACTTCCGCAATCATGGCTTCCTGCTCACGCCAAAGGGGTGGACGCTTTCTCCTGCCTATGACATTAACCCAGGAGCAACATCACATCAATGCTTGCTGATTGATGGCTACACAGAACTGTCAGACATCAATGCCCTACTCGCTGCCAGCGACAACTATATGCTGGAACGGCAGGAAGCAACAGAAATAATAGAGGAGGTTCGTGCAGCCATCAAAGACTGGCAGCAGGTAGCCACACGACTTCAAATATCGTCGCGATTGCTTGACGCATATTCAGGTCGTTGGGATAATCTATAACCACAAAAAGCCATTAGTCGTTAGCTTTTTCACTTTTCACTCTTTAGTTGAAGTCTTTTGCTGATCCAAAAAAAACGCCCACTGTTCGTGAGCGTTTCTTTATCGATGCTGTCCATGGAGGGTTAGTCCATTGGAGTGATTGGGAGTGGCTTCTTGAAGCTCTGTTCGAGGGAGATGAGGGTCTCGGTAGAATCTACTCCGTGGATTCCCTGGATAAGGTTGTTCAGGGTGTGCATGAGCTGCTCGTTGTCGCGTACGTAGAGCTTGATGAACATGGAATAAGGGCCGGTGGTGCAGTGGCATTCCACTACCTCGGGTATCTTCTCGAGTTCTTCGACGACGCTCTTGTACATGGAGCCTCTCTCGAGCTTTATTCCGACGTATGTGCAGGTGGAGTAGCCGAGACTCTTGGGGCTTACCTGGTAGCCGGAACCGACGATTACGCCGTTGTCGATGAGTCGCTGCACGCGCTGATGGATGGCAGCGCGGGACACATTGCACTGTGCGGCTACGTCCTTGAATGGAATACGGGCGTTGACGGAGATGATTTCCAGTATCTGCTTATCGAGTTTGTCAATCATATCGTTCATTTATTTAAGTCCGAGCTTTGCCTTGATCTGGTCGGTTACGTCTGTGGAGAGTGTCTCGCTGATGTAAGGGATTCCTGCAGTGACGTCCATGATGTACACGAAGCCACCTGCTGTGCCGACTTCCTTCACTGCGTTGCCGATCTTCTCTGAGATTTCCTGCATCTTTGTCTGGGATGCTTTCTGGAGGTCTGCGTCACTTGTCTGACGGTACTCCTGATAGCGCTTGTAGAGGTCGTCGAGTTCCTGTGTGCGACGCTGCTTTACTGCATCCGGGAGCTTCTCTGCTTCCTTCTCGTACTCCTGGCTCTTGGTTGTGATTTCGTCTTCCATCTTCTTCAGTTCGTCCATGTAGGTCTTCTGGAGGTTCTGGAGTTCTGTCTGTGCTGCAGTGTACTCTGGCATTGCCTGGATGATCTGTGCAGAATTGAAGTGAGCGAATTTCTGTGCTGATGCACTGATGGCAACGAATGCCAGTGCGACTACTAATGTTAACTTTTTCATTTTGTTTGTTGTTTTTTATTGTTAATAATTTGTTGAATATCCGAGTTTCTGGAGTACGTCGTCGCTGATGTCAATCTTTGGCGATGCATAGATGATGCTGCCTCCTGATGCACGGTCGAGAACGAGCTGGTAGCCTTTCTGGTCGCAGATGTCCTTGACGGCGTTGTAGATTTCGTCCTGAATAGGGGCCATGAGGCTCTGGCGCTTCTTGTAGAGCTCGCCTTCACTGCCGAAGTACTTCTTCTTGAGGTCGCTTGCCTGCTTTTCCTTTGCGATGATATCTTCTTCTGTCTTCTTCTTCTGGGCATCAGAGAGGAACACAGTTTCTGACTGGTACTTCTTGTACTGGGATTCCACATCGGTAAGGATGGCCTGGATCTCGCTTTCCCACTTCTTTGAGAGTTGATTCAGCTGTTCGTTTGCACGTTCGTAGGCTGGTACGTTCTTGAGGATGTACTCCATGTCAACGAGTGCGAACTTCTGTGCGGAGGCACTCAGTGCGATAAACGCACATGCTAGTAGAAATGATAGTCTTTTCATATTGTTATGGTTTATTACTCTTTCTCTTTTTACTATTCACTTTTCACTATTCACTCTGAGCTTGCTCAGTTAGAATTCCTGTCCGAGAACAAAGTGGAACTGACTGCCTCCGTAGCTGCTGGAGCCATAGATCTTGTCGAAGCCGTATCCCCAGTCGATACCCATGAGTCCGACCATCGGAAGCATGAGTCTGACACCGAATCCTGCAGAGCGCTTCATGTCGAACGGATTGAACTTGCTGACCTCGTTCCATGCATTACCTCCTTCGGCGAATGCCAGTGCAAAGATGTTGGTGGAACCGTTGAGCATGAGTGGATAGCGTATCTCGGCGGAGAGGCGTGAATAGGCATATCCTTCATGGCCCTGCGGGGTGAGCGCACCATTGTCGTATCCGCGAAGTCCGATTGTCTCGGTGTAGTAGCTCGTGGAGTAGCCGGTCATACCGTCACCACCGACGTAGAATGTCTCGAACGGTGACTTCTTGTACTTGTTGTAATAGCCCAGGAGTCCGAAATCCACTCGGGTCATGAGCACGAAGCATTTCTTTGCCTTTGTGAGAGGTGTATAGAACTTGGATGTGAACTTCCACTTGTGGTATTCAATCCATCGGAATTTCTTCTGGAGGTCGTCCTGATATCTTGCATCGGCACGGTTTGAGGCAAGGCCCTGATAGTCCACACCGTCGAACAGAGAATAAGGTGGTGTTGCGCTGACTGAGAAGGACACCTGGGAACCGCTTCGAGGAAAGACTGCGTTGTCGAGAGAGTATCTCTGAAGCTGGAGGGTGAGGTTGATGTTGTTGCAGTTTCCGTTGGAGATGAGGAAGTACTCCCAGTCCTTCAGCATGTAGCGTGTGTAGGCAAGGCTGGCAGATACGGAGAACTGGTTGTCTGGCCAGTTGAGTCGCTTACCCCATCCGATTGAGAGTCCAAACAGCTGGATGTACTTGTCGGGGTCGTAATAGGACGAGTAGTTGTTGTAGTAGGAGCTGTTGTAGTTGCCATATCCACTGAGTAGTGAATAGTAGCTGTTGTAGTAGGAACTGTTGTAGTATGCGCTGCTGATGTCCGTCTGGCGTGAATAGAATGCCGAGATGGAGAATGAGTTAGGGCGCTTGCGGCCGAACCAAGGGTCGTAGAACGAAATGCTGTATTGCTGATAGTATGAACCATTGGTCGAACCTGAGAGTTCGAGCTGCTGTCCGTCGCCTCGCGGAAGTATTCCCCTGCGGTTCTTGTCCTTTCCGAGGAGGTTGCGCATGGAGAAGTTACCGAACTTCAGACCGAGCTTGAACGTGACGCCAATCTGTCCCCATCCAAGTGAGAACTCCACCTGATCGCTTGCCTTAGGTGCAAGGCCGAGGTTGATGTCGACTGTTCCGTTCGTCTGGTCAGGTATAGGCTCAGGCTTTATTCCTTCCGGGTCGAAATGTCCCATCTGGGCGATTTCCTGGATTGACGACTTGAAGGCGTCCATATTGAAGAGGTCGCCTGGCTTGAGCTTAAGTTCACGGCGGACCACTTCCTCGTACACCTGCGTGTTACCATAGATGTTAATCTTGTTGATTGTGGCCTGAATACCTTCATAGATTCTGATGACAAGGTCGATGGAGTCGCCGTCGATGTTTATCTCCGTAGGCTGGAGGTTGTAGAAGAGGTAGCCGTTGTTCCAGTAGAGGTTGCCCACGGCATCGTCGTCCTGAGAGAGACGCTTTTCCAGGAGCTTCTGGTTATATACGTCGCC
>CALELI010000054.1 GCA_937902455.1 uncultured Prevotellaceae bacterium
AAGATAGTTATCTTACGGGGTGAAGATAGTTATCTTTCAGAACACGCATCAGTTCGAGGGTGAGTAAACGACAGTACAAGCCTGAATGACAGTGCGTTCGATATTGACCGATTGTGCGTTATTTTTGGTGTATTTCAGTGGTGTATTATGGCAGGTACATAGGTGTGTGAAATATGTTTCAATTGAAAATCTGCTACACTCAAACTCTCATTTTTTTGGGCTTTTATACTTGTGTTTCAAGGAAAATGTGTAACTTTGCAGCAGAACTCGGGTAGAAAATGTGGTTGGTACAAGAAAAACTCGGGTGGAAAATGTGTAACATATGTACAGGAGAAAGATAGAAAGTTGTCTGCAAGCATGGTTGGACGCACCCTCGCATAAACCCATTGTGGTGAAGGGTGTACGTCAATGCGGCAAGACAAGTAGCGTGTTGGATTTTGCCGAGAAGCACTTTAAGAACGTGGTGTATCTCGATTTCCGCAAGAATCCCGATTACAAGAAGTTCTTCACTCCCAATCTGGAAGTGGATTCCATCATCATGCGCCTTACAGCGGCCATGCCCAGCACCGAGATTGAGGCAGGAGATACGTGCTTTGTGTTTGATGAAATACAAGACTGCCCACGTGCGAGAGGTTCGCTCAAATATTTTCATCTTGATGGCCGTTATGAGGTGATGTGTACAGGTTCGCTACTGGGAGTCAGTGGTTATAAGACGAAAGAGGAGGAAGAAGAGGAAAAAGAGGCTTCAATACCCGTTGGTTTTGAGGAAATCGTCAATATGTATCCGATGGATTTCGAAGAGTGGCTATGGGCTAACGGCATAAAGAGCCTTCATATAGATTATCTGGGGAAATGTCTTGTCAACGAAACGCCAGTTGAGGAAGCCTTGCACGATCGTTTCCGCGAACTGCTCCATCAGTATGTTGTTGTGGGTGGTATGCCTGAGGCTGTTACGACCTTTCTTGAAACAAAGCAGATAGGCAGGGTACTTGCAGTACAGAGACACATCATCGATGAATACAAGTCGGACATGGTGCAGTATGCACTTGCTGCTGACAAGCCACGTATCCGCGAATGCTTTGAGTCAATACCATCCCAGTTGGCTCGTGAATACAAGAAATTCACATATTCTGTTGTTCGTCCTGGAGCGCGAGGCCGTGACTATGTGGGTAGCCTCCAATGGATAGAGGATGCAGGAATCATTCGTAGGTGTTATAATACAGAGGTGACCGAACTCCCCCTGGATGGCAACAAGATACAGAGTGAGTTTAAAGTGTATATGGCAGATATAGGATTGCTTGTTGCCATGCTGGAGGCGGGAACTCAGTCAAGCATCTTGGCAGGAGATTTGCTGAGTTACAAAGGAGCCATCTTCGAGAATCTGGTAGCTGACATTCTTGGTAAAATGGAACGCAAGTTGTATTACTATCACAAAGATGGTGGCGTGGAACTTGATTTCTTGATACGCTACAATGGCAAATGTATTCCAATAGAATGCAAGGCCACCACAGGAAACTCCAAATCTGTTCGCACCGTACTGAAGAATCATGACAAGTATCGCGTCGATAGTGCGCTGAAATTAGGTGATTACAACATCGGACGGAAGGATAACCTGCTTACTTTGCCGATGTATATGACATTCTTGCTTACAGAGGTATAGATAAGAGAACCCTGTTTCTCAAGTTCGTGTTCACGGCGTAACGTGAATATGCCGTGAATTTAATCGGACTCCGAACTCGTCTGAGTGGCCGTAGCGCCCGAAGAAATTAATGTGCCAAAAAGTATATGTCACACAAAAAAGGCTTCCGCGGGATTGTGGAAGACTTTTGTGGTGTGTATATGGAGGATGGATTATAGTTTTGGCAGTTGTGATTCGGAAACACGGATGAAATTGGTTGTGTAGACTATTCTGTTTCTTTCCAGAGAAATGGACATCTCATTGTCTGTGAGACGATGAAAGGTTGTCGGAGTGATTTCCTCTTCGCCGTTTTCAAGAATCATGATCATGTTTCCATGAGAGTCAAAGCGGATTATGTTGTCCTCCGTAGACCATTCGTTATCGTTAAAATAGTAGCTGGTCAGTTTGAGGTTGTTGCCTGACTTTGCAAACACGCTGAACTGAGAACCATCTTTGGGCTTGTTGATGTCGAAGGTCGTCGTCTTTCCGTTAGACTGGCTGACAGATGTCACGAACCATGTGCCGAGAACCTTAGAATTGTAGTCGATACTTTCGTTTGAATCGTCATCATCGCTGCATGATGTGAACCACATTGATGCCATTAAGGCAACTGCAAGGTAAAAGAAGTACTTTTTCATTTTTTGTCTTGTTAATATTAATAATGATTTGAATATTTACGATTAGTGGGTGATTGCTATCGTCTGTGAACTGCTGTGGGCTGAGAAGTCAGGGCAGTAGGTGCATCTGGCTGTGGATATGCCACACTGGTATGTGCCTTCGTGGGAGACGAAGAACTCGAGTTCGATGACGTGTGTGCCTTTGCGGAAGGAGTCGAAGAAGACCTCTGTGTGGGAGTCATGACGGCTCAGATAGCCTCCCTGTCCTCCTATTATGCGATAGCCGGAATGCTGGTCGGTAGGCTCGAAACAGGCTGGGTGCTGACAGTCTATCTGCACGAAGTCCATGTCGCGGTCTGCCTCTACGGTGAGACGTATGGTTGCCTTGTCGCCGACTTTTAGGGTGGATGCCTTTCTGCCGGTCGGAGAGGAGAGAATCTCGTAGCTGATGTTCAATCCTTCTACGGAATTGGACTTGATGTTCTCTGTCAGTTCGCTGAATGATGCAGTGACTGCGCCCCATGATATGTGTGCTGACGTGGATGTGTCAGGCGTTGCCTTGACGGTCAGCTGACTGACTGCCTCCACTGCTATGGTGTCGTTGGCAGTTATGTCCTTGCCATCGAGAGAGAATGACTCGTTGGAAGTCCCTGCCGGACGGGTGCCGCCGGAGAACCTGAGGATGAAGTCGGCTACGTCGACGGTGTTCATAGGGTTGTCCCAAGTCTGTGTCTGTTTCTGACGAAGGAGCCATATAAGCATCTGAGGGATGAAAGTTGAGAGTTTAGAGTTGAGGGTTGAGAGAGAGTTTATCCTGAGCTTGTCGAAGGAAGTGTTGCCCGATTGGAGTATTGCCCTCATTGCAGCAAGCTGGGTAGGAATCTTGTAGTCGCGCCATGAATACTGGGCCTTGCGGGTGTCGAAGTAGCGTCCCATGCCTGGCTTGTAGACTGAATATTCAAGTGCTGACTGAAGGAACTTCTCCGCAGGTCTTGTGAGGCCATTGTGGCGGAGGATGTTGGAACCGTTTGCCTTGCCGTAGATGGAGAGGTCCTTCGACATCTTCTGGAATTCCTTGAGGTAGGTGTCGCTCATCTTCCTGACTTCCTTTGACATTGGACGGTCGGTGAGGAGGGTATAGAGGTAGAGATAGTGGAGGGTTGACTCTGTTGGAATGTAGGAAGGATGTTTCTGCTTCTGTAGAGATGCGAAGTAGTCGAGCTCTTCCTTGTCGAGATAGTCGAGGGCTTTGTTGAGGCGGATGCGCATCTCGGCGGAGGTGGTGGTGAGGAGAGCGAGGTTTTCGCAGACGGAGAGGGTGATGTAGTAGCTGCCGTTCATGCCTTCGAACCAACTCCAGGAACCGTCGGCGTTCTGGAGGCCGAGAAGCCTTTCTTCTGCCTGGCGGAGAAGTATGTCGAGCGAGTCGTTGTCCACGCCGAGATGTTTCAGCATCGAGTTGGCATAGAGTGATGCTGCAAAGCAAGGGGCATTGTCGTACTCAGGGAGCTGCATTGCCTTCAGGGCATCGAACACGAGAGATGACGGGTTGCCGGTGAAGGTGAGGCTGAATTTCTTGTCGGTTGCGGTGCTGCTACCATTATTATATAAGGTGTGGAGGTCGATGACCTTGCTTGATTCGTTTTCGAGGAAGAACGGAACGGTCTCGGTGATGAACTGACGGCCGGAGAGGACAGGAATGTAGTTCCGCTCACCGTCGGAGAATGAGTCGGACTGAGCCGATATCTCGCAGATGAGAGTTGAGGGTTGAGGGTTGAGAGTTGAGAGTTTGGAGTTGAGGGAGAGATTGAAACTGACGGATTCTGTCTGGTCCTTGCCTACGGAGAATGGTACTTCCTGGGTGAGGATTACTTCCTCGTTGTCGGCATTGAGGAGACGGAGTAGGGCAGTGCCCTTGATGTCCTTGTCGCTCTGGTTGATGATGCGTGAGGAGATTGTCGTGTTGTCGCCTTCACGGATGAAGCGAGGGAGGTCCGGCTGGACGATGAACTCCTGACGAGCCACTACTATAGCCGAGATGCAACCGTAATCCATGTCCTTTGTATGGACGTAACCGAGGAATTTCCATTCAGTGAGACTCTCTGGGAGGGTGAACGAAATATTGACGTCGCCGTCCTTGCCAGTCACGAGGTCGGGATAGAAGAAGGCATTCTCTGCAAAGTTGGAACGAATCCTGACTTCGGGCTTTGTTCCCAACAAGGTTGGTTCTGAAAGAGTCTCGGCTATATTCAGTCCTGCAATTCTGCCTTGCAGGGCGTCGTTTGTTGCTTCTTCGGCGAGAGGCATGCCTGCAGACTTCTGCATTCCAACGGCCATTTCAGGTTTTGCCAATGCTCCCATCAGACGCATTCCACGATATGTTATGTGTAACTGCCTGTCGTTGAAGAATGTTGTCATTGTTGTGAACTGGCGTGAGTCGCTGTTGGTGAACCTGACAGGACGGCTTACACCGAGTGAGAGCCAATGGCTGCTGTTTGGCAGTCGGAGCATACGATGAGGGACAGAACGCCATATATCAGTATGGAAGTTCCAGTGCATTGGATGTGCAATCTGCTCGAGCGATGCATCGTAGAGGGTTGCCATCATCTCTGCACCGGCAATTCCCTTGCCCGACTTGTCGTGTACGGACAGTACCCATTCTTCTTTCTGACCAGGTGTGAGTCGGTCGCGGAAGGTCTTCCAGGTGAGGCTGAGGCTCTTTTCAGGAAGTACGTAGGTTGGTGTGAAGGTTTGTTGGAATGCTTCTCCTTCCCTTACGTAGAAGAAATGGAGATTTGCACCTTCCTTGTATTCCTTCCTGTATGGGAAGTCGAGGCGGTAGACATGCCTGTCGAGGACGAACTGTTTCTTCTCCACATATCCGCCATCTGCCGTGATGATGCAGTAGAGAATGGTGTTGTCGTACTTTGGTGCGAAGTATATCGTGAACGGCTTGTCGGCTGAGAACTTTTGGTTGTCGGCTATTAATAATGGATCGTTAAAGGTACTTTTTGCTGCATTGGATGGCTTACCGGGAGTGGTTGCGTTCTTGCTGTTGAAAAGATTGAGAGTGTAATCCTGTGATATGTGGTTCCCATTCTTGTCGTCTGCCGAAGTCCGGAATGTGTACGAACCGTCATTGAGTTTAGGTATCCTGAAGACCGAGTCTGGCTGCCATTCTCCGCTTGCAACTACGACGGAGTCCCGATTGAGAATGTCGTAGTGAGGATTGAGAACTTCACTGGAACCGACAGACTTTCCTTCGCTGTTGAGAGCCCGGATGGTGAAACTGTTGTCCTTGGAAGATAAGTCACAAGAATAGCTGCCTGTGTTTGCGGCAACCAATCCGTCAAATTCAATATACTTTGTCTGTGAGAATTTCAGGACAAATGCCTTCCTTGCAATCCCAATGCTGTAATTCCCCTCGTGGGACTCGCCGGCAAGGTCGGTTACCGTGTAGCTGACCTGGAAACGTACGAGTCGGGAGTTGCCGATGAATCTGGAGCTTTCATTTTCCATATTCTCCAGAATGGTGTCGTCGAGGAACACTGGGATAGTGACTTTCCCCTCTCTGTCGGTGAACATCTCGCCCTTGTCAAGTGTTTCTTCGTTGATGAGCAGCGTCGGTCGCCAGAAGTCACCGAAACCAGTGGATATGGTGTAACTCACCTTTGCACCTTGTACGGGAACACCGGAGAATGCCTTCGCCTGGATGATGACCGGGAGAGTGTCGTTGAAGGAGTATGCCTTGCCGGATGACGATTCTTCTTTATCGTCGTTCAGGCATTCCACGAAATAGGTCGGACGCTTGTATTCCTCTACACTGAAACTGCTGTTTGCCTTACTGTCCTTGCTCCCAACACGCACGGTGTATCTTCCCACCTTGGCATCTTTCGGGATGGAGAAATCATAGGACGTACTGCCAAGTGAGTTCGTGACGAGAGTCTTGCTGTCTGATTCCTTGCCGTCGGGGTCATAGACGGAGATTTCGACTGATTCATTGGCAACGACATTCGCGTTCTTGCCATTGAGATTGTGGGCATCGGTCTGATAGACCACCACAGCCATCTTCATTGTCTGTCCGGGACGGTACACAGGACGGTCGAGGGCTATATGAAAATGTGTGTCGTTGTCATTATTATGTCCGTTTAGATATGTGTTGACATATAATGTCTCCTCTGTAACGTCTCTGTCTGACAGGACAGTCTTAATAGTCCAGGATGCAGACTTGGTCTCATTGCTGAAATCAAGGACTGCCTCTCCGTTCTGGTCGGAAATGGCATACCTGGTTTCTTTGGTAGTATTGGCATTGGCACGGATGGCTACTCCCTTAATCGGCTTGCCGGAGGTTTTGTCAAGTACCTTTACAAGATATTTCTTATCGCCTATTTCGCTGATAGCATGTTGATGTGACATGATATCGAAACTCTGGACATTCTCGTCGTCAGCCCCCTTGAGGATAAATATATATTTCTCGGCAGGAAGTGACAGGCTGTCGGTGATTTCAGTAAACTCTGCTTCTTTCTTTTTGAGCGAGAACTCTTTCCGCTGAATCAGTTTGCCGTTAGTGAGAATATTGCCGCTCTTGTCCGATCCGTTGTGCAGGCGTACTTCAAGAGTAGCCTTGTCGAGATTCCTGCTGCGTATCTTCAGTGGGAATGGTTTATCCGGACATATTATGATGTTGGAATTGGGGAATGACAATTCACACATAGGGTTGATCAGGGATTTTTCCCGGTTGGCGAAGAAGGAACTCTTTGGAAACAGGTCCTTCATTTCGCGGACAAAAGCCAACCTGTCTGTATCCGTATCCTTATAACTGAAACGATAATTGTCGTAATAATACTGTGCGACATCCTCACCGGCTTCAAGGCCTTTGGTCTCCTCAAAGAGTTCCTGCATGCGCTTGGCTCTTACCGAATAAGGGGTATCGAAAGAGAAATGGCAAATTTCCTTAACTGTCAGCAAGGCATAGGCATTCATATTCCCCTTGCCTTTGTAGAACTCGGCAACTTCGTGGCAGAGCTGTCGCTTTGCAGATTGCTCGCCATTCATGTGATTGATAAGGAAATCAGTCATCACACTCAACATGTCGTCGCCGTAGAGACGGCTGTCCTTGCCTTTGTCGAGCAGAGGCAGGTAGTCGTCCACCTTTGTCTGGTAGAGTGCCTCCTTATTCTCCAACACCTTATTATAATAATAGGCTCTGGCGGAATCCTCCTCGCTGAAGTCCTGCTTGTTTCTCATGGAACGATCAGAACTCACGCCGGTAGCCATGAGGGCATTCACTACGGCATCGTTGGCGGGAGTCGACTTGTAGTCGGGTGGGGTGAGGACCTTCATGCTGTCGGGCGACATCTCGCGGGTGACATTGACTATCATCACCCATGCCTTCATCTCCTGGGCGAAGTTCTTCTCCTTCTTTGCCTTTTTAAGTATGACTTCTGCATTGCTGATGACCTGCTGAGGCAAGTCGTCGTCCACTGCGTTGTCCACTTTCTTCCAAAGTGATTCGTACGTCTGGGCATTTGTGTTCATGCACAACACCAATATAAGTAATAGTAATAGGATTCGTTTCATAGTGATTATTTTTTGTCGCAAATGCTAACTGTCCTTGCTGCGAGTCCCATGAATGCGATACCTTCCTGACTTGAAGGGCCGAGGACTGCGGGAGTACCTTTGTCGCCACTTTCCTGAATGCCCTGAACGAGTGGGATCTGTGCGAGCAGAGGCACGTTAAGTTCTTCGGCAAGGTTTTTCACACCTTCCTTGCCGAATATGTAATACCTGTTTTCCGGCAGTTCGGCAGGAGTGAACCACGCCATGTTCTCCACAAGACCGAGAATCGGCACGTTCACCTTGTCGTTGAGGTACATGTTGATACCTTTCCTTGCATCAGCGAGAGCAACCTGCTGAGGAGTGCTGACGATGATGGCTCCGGAGATGTCCAGTTCGTGAATGAGAGTGAGATGGACATCACTTGTGCCTGGAGGTGTGTCGAGAATGAAATAGTCGAGGTCGCCCCAGTTAGCCTCCGTGAGCAGTTGCTTGAGGGCATTCGTGGCCATAGCGCCTCGCCAGAGAGTCGGCTGGTCGGGGTCGATGAAGAAACCGATGGAGAGCAGCTTCACTCCGTATTGCTCGATTGGCTGGATGAGGTCCTTGCCGTCGAAGTTGATGGCGATAGGGCGTTCCTGTTCCACATTGAACATCTTGGGCACAGACGGGCCGAAGATGTCGGTGTCGAGAAGTCCGACCTTCATTCCCATCTTTGCAAGACCGATGGCGAGATTGACTGCAACGGTGGATTTGCCCACGCCACCCTTTCCGCTTGATACGGCAATGATGTGCTTGGGACGGAGATACTTCACATTCTCTTCACCTTCATCTTTTACCGGAGTCTGGAATCGGGTGTTGACTGTAACTTCCACGTCATTGCTGATTTCCCTGTGAATGGCTGCTTCTGCCGCCTTGCACACAGACTTGCTGAACGGGTCTGGGCTCTTTGGGAACACAAGTGAGAAACTGACTTTCATGCCGTCGATTCGCATGTCGTCGTAGAGCATTTCGTTCTCGATGAGGTTCTTGCCGTTACCAGGATAGCGCACTGTCATGAGTGCTTCCTTTATGAGATTGGGATATAGTGTCAATTTATTATTCATGATTAATTCTTCATTTGTTATTTTGCCATTTTGATTTCTTTCACCATTTCGTGGTCATACGAACGATAGTCGTCCATAGGTATCTCTATGCCGGGTTCCTCCAGCTTGCTTTCCTTTGATAGCAGGAAACAGATGTATTTTATGTTCAGACCTTTCTCAAGCCACATCTGCTCGTAGTAAGTCTGGAGAGACTTGGCATTGGCAAGGTCCTTGCCTTCATCGTCATAGAGATTATCTGTGGCTGCCGTGATCTGTAGTTTGTTGTGCTCAGCCATCAGTTTTGTGTAGGTGTATAGGAAATTGCTGTCTGTCTTCAGATGAATCTTCCCTCCGTCCCTGACGAACCGCCTGTAGCGTTCAAGGAAATAGGTGGATGTAAGTCGTTTGGTAGGCTTCTTCATCTGCGGGTCGCTGAAGGTCAGCCATATCTCGCTCACTTCATCTTCGGCGAACAGCCTGTCGATACATTCTATGTTAGTGCGGAGAAAACCGACATTCTTCATTCCGGCACTCAGGGCCTCTTTCGCTCCGTGCCACATTCTCGAACCCTTAATGTCGACCCCGATGAAATTGATGTCAGGGAACTGTCTGCCGAGACCAACTGTGTATTCTCCCCTTCCGCAGCCGAGTTCGAGCACTATGGGATTCTCGTTGTGGAAAAACTCCTCGTGCCATTTGCCTGCAAGGCCGAAACCTTCGTTCATCAACTTCCCATAAGGACATTCCACCACAAGCGGGTTCTCTGCCATGTCAGCAAACTTCTGTAACTTTCCTTTTCCCATACACATTATAGGGGTGTTCTATTAATTACATTTTAGGTGATTTTGAGATTTTTC
>CALELI010000055.1 GCA_937902455.1 uncultured Prevotellaceae bacterium
CGGCACGTACGGTGGTGTGAGAGGTCGGAAAACGAAAGTAGGAAGAAAACTACTTTTGTTTTCCTCCTACTCGATTTTGTAAACTTTATAAACTTTATAAACCTATAAACTTTATAAACTTTTAGTGTTTTATTGCTCATTTAGCCTTTATTGCCATTAGCCATTGGGGGATAGACTTTTGATAGTTCGTCTTGGTGCAAGACGGAAACGGCAACGAGGAGAGAGAGGGGGGCAGTCGTCCATGCAGCAAGGCGCATGGTTTGTATGTAATCAAAAAAATCCGGGTGTTGCCCGGATTTTTGTGCTTTATGATTTAGCTGAGTTTTGTGACGAGTTGTTCGCCTGTGACGAGTTCCTGTTCGCCGGTTTCCATGTTCTTGAGCATGACCTTGCCTTCTGCCATTTCGCTTTCGCCTACGATGGCAACGAACGGTATCTGCTTCGCGTTGGCGTAGCTCATCTGTTTCTTCATCTTGGCTACGTCGGGGTAGACTTCGGCCTTGATGCCTGAAGCGCGGAGCTGGGCGAGGATTGGCAGGCAGTAGTCGCGTTCTGCCTCACCGAATCCCACGAAGAGGACCTTGGTGGTGTTGACTGCTTCCTTTGGATAGAGGTCGAGCTGGTTGAGCACGTCGTATATTCTGTCGGCTCCGAAGGAGATTCCTACTCCTGACACTCCCGGGAGTCCGAAGATGCCCGTGAGGTTGTCGTAGCGTCCTCCTCCTGTGATGCTGCCCATCTCGGCATCGAGTGCCTTGACTTCGAAGATGGCGCCTGTGTAGTAGTTGAGTCCGCGTGCGAGTGTGAGGTCAAAGTCGAGTATGTTTGCCGTTGGCTTCTGGCTCTTTGCCGTCAGCTCGTTGAATTTATTTATTATGTATTCGGTCTCCTCGATGCCTTTCAGTCCGATTTCGCTGTCGTGGAGCATTTCCTTTATGCGTCCGAGGCGGTCCTGGAGTGGCAGGCTGCCTATCTCGAAGAGTGGCTGGAGTTTCTCGATGGCGTCCTGAGGGATTCCGTCGGCTTCGAGTTCCTTGTTGACGTTCTCGCGTCCTATCTTGTCGAGCTTGTCGATGGCTACGGTGATGTCGACTATCTTGTCGGCCTGGCCGATGACTTCTGCAATTCCGCTGAGAATCTTCCTGTTGTTGATCTTGATGGCTACTCTGATCCCGAACTTATGGAATACGGTGTCGATGATCTGCATCAGTTCCACTTCGTTGAGGAGTGAGTCGCTGCCTACCACGTCGGCGTCGCACTGGTAGAATTCCCTGTAGCGGCCTTTCTGTGGACGGTCTGCTCTCCATACTGGCTGGAGCTGATAGCGCTTGAATGGGAAGGAAATCTCGTCGCGGTGCATTACCACATAGCGTGCAAATGGCACCGTGAGGTCGTATCTGAGTCCTTTCTCGGGTGCGAGGCTTGCCTTCTCGCCTGAGTTCTGTATGCGGAAGAGGAGCTTGTCGCCTTCTTCTCCGTACTTGCCCATGAGGGTGCTGAGGTTTTCCATGGCAGGTGTCTCGATCTGCTGGAAGCCATAGAGGGCATACACCTCTTTGATGGTATTGAATATATAATTGCGTTTCGCCATTTCTACTGGCGAAAAGTCACGGGTTCCCTTTGGAATGCTTGGTTTCATTGTCTTGACTGGATTTCTATTTCTTGAAATAATAGAGGAATGTTGCGATGCCTTCAACTGCGAACTTCTTCTGGTCCCTGATGTTGAGTACGAAGGATACTTCTACCTTTGTGATGCCTCTGAGGTTGCATACTGACTTGAGTGTGGCTGAGAGCCTTACGAAGTCACCTGACTTGACTGGCTGGCCAAATCGCATCTTGTCCATTCCGTAGTTGACCATCATCGAGATGTTGTTGACCTGGATGATTTGCTGCCAGAGGTATGGGAGTATGGACAGTGTGAGGTATCCGTGTGCAATGGTGGTATGATAGGGACTTTCTTCCTTTGCCCGTTCTTGGTCGACATGAATCCACTGGTGGTCGTTGGTGGCATCGGCAAACTTGTTGATACGGTCCTGACCAATCTCCATCCATTCTGTGGATTCCAGCAGTGTTCCGGCTGCTGCCTCGAATTCTTCGTAGTTGTTTACAATTAATTTACCCATTCTCTTTCACTCTTTGTCTGCAAAGATAGCAAATAAAATTGAATAATGAAAAATGAATAATGAAAAAATGAAAAATGAAAAATGAATAATGAACAATGAAAATGAAAAATGAAAAAAATGAAGAGCAAATTTTTTCGCTCTTCACTTCTCTTTTCTTAGTCATTGTCGCTCTTGCGAACGAGTTTTTCCTGAATTCTTGCCTTCTTACCTGTGAGGTTGCGGAGGTAATAGAGCTTAGAGCGGCGAACCTTACCAATTTTGTTGACTACGATGCTGTCGATGTTTGGTGACTCGATAGGGAAGATACGTTCAACGCCAACTGTACCTGACATCTTGCGAACTGTGAAGCGCTTCTTTGCGCCTTCGCCTGAAATCTTGATGACTACACCGCGGTACATCTGGATACGTTCCTTGGAACCTTCGATGATCTTGTAAGCAACTGTAATAGTGTCGCCTGCCTTGAATGCTGGGAATTCTTTCTTCTGATCGAATGCCTCTTCAGCAACTTTAATTAAATCCATTTTTATTCTTACTTTAAACGTTAATTTGGACCAACGAAGCATTCTCTGGTTACTCTTCCCAAACAGCGGCTTCGCTAAAGCGGATGCAAAGGTAGTGAATTTTTATGACATAGAACTACAAATACTGAAATATTTTTCTTTTTGCGATAATTTTGAATGAATTTGGGTGTTGGCTGGTATGTTTACGAATTAATTTTATAACTTTGCAAAAGGAAAAGATTGGAAACTACTATTTCAATTATATTTAAGGTATGAAAAGAGCTTTAGTAAGTGTTAGTGACAAGGCTGGCCTCGTTGATTTCGTCAAGGGTTTGCAGTCTTGCGGTTGGGAAATTATTGCTACTGGCGGAACTCAGAAGTTGCTGGAACAGAACGGAGTGAAGACCATAGGCATCAGTGAGGTAACGGGATTCCCTGAAATCTGTGACGGCAGGGTGAAGACCTTGCATCCAAAGGTTCATGGTGCTCTCCTCGCTCGCAGGGACGAACCGTCTCATCTCCAGGCTTTGAAGGACAATGGCATCGAGTTCATCGACATGGTGTGTGTGAACCTCTATCCATTCAAGCAGACTATCTCAAAGGAGGGTGTCACGATGGCTGACGCTATCGAGAACATCGACATAGGTGGTCCGTCAATGCTTCGCAGTGCTGCAAAGAACTACAAGGACGTGACTGTAGTATGTGACCCTAATGACTATGACAAGGTGCTGGGTGAAATCAAGGCTAATGGCAACACGTCGGTAGAAACCCGTCTGCAACTTTCTGCGAAGGCTTATACTCATACTGCTGAATATGACATGTGTATCTCCCAGTTCATGAGGGAGAAGGCAGGACTGAGCGAGAAGCTCTTCCTGGAGTTTGATGTGAAGCAGGGACTCCGTTACGGCGAGAATCCTCACCAGAGTGCCAAGTTCTACACAGACAACAGCAATGTACCTTATTCTCTTGCTTCTGCCGAGCAGCTGCAGGGAAAGGAACTCTCTTACAACAATATCCAGGATGCTAATGCTGCTCTCAATATCGTGCGCGACTTCGACCTGCCGTTCTGTGTGGCTCTGAAGCACATGAACCCATGTGGTGCTGCCATCGGCAAGACTATCGAGGAGGCATGGCAGAAGGCATACGAGAGCGACAAGGTGAGCATCTACGGTGGTATCGTTGCCTGCAATCGTGAGGTGACTAAGGAGGTGGCTCTGGGCATGAAACCTATCTTCCTCGAAATCGTGATGGCTCCTTCTTTCTCTGATGAGGCTATGGAAATCCTTTCCACCAAGAAGAACCTCCGCGTGATGAAGGTGAACATGGGCAAGGACACTGAGGCTCACAACCAGTATGTCAGTGTCAATGGTGGTCTGCTCGTTCAGCATCTTGATACGAAGAAGGTGGAACTCACCCCTGAGATGTGTGTCACTGAGAAGAAGCCTGACATGGCTCTCATGGATGACATCCAGTTTGGATGGAACATCGTGAAGCACGTGAAGTCGAATGCCATCGTCGTGGCAAAGGACGGACATACTCTCGGTGTCGGTGCCGGTCAGATGAACCGTGTAGGCAGTGCCGAGATTGCTCTCAACGAGGCAAAGGCTGCTGGTTTCACTGAGAACCTCATTCTTGCATCTGATGGATTCCTTCCATTCGACGATACTGTTGAACTGGCTGCAAAGTACGGTGTGACAATCATCGTCGAACCAGGTGGAAGTATTCGTGACGAAGACTGCATAAAGAAGGCCAACGAACTTGGCATCTGCATGCTCTTCACCGGAACAAGACATTTCAAACACTAAATAACTTAAGTTTTTCTTTTATTTTTAAACATTAATGACCATTAATCTGAACATTAATCAGACATTAATATTATTTATGGCTGATGTCAATGTTTTATACATATCACTGAAAAAAATATTTATTATATGTCTGATTAATGTTTTAATTAATGTCTGATTAATGTTAAAAATCAAAT
>CALELI010000056.1 GCA_937902455.1 uncultured Prevotellaceae bacterium
GTGAGCAAACGACAGTACAAACCTGAATGACAGCGCGTTCGACATTGACTGGAAGTGCGATAGTTTCGATGTATTTGAACGGTGTCTCAGGGAGAGTCCTCTGGACGGCTCCGCGATTCACTTTTGATGGTCTTGCATTTTCTTTTGCATATTCTTTTCCTAACAGCAATAAAAAATCATACTTTTTTACTCTTATTCTCTCAGTTTTCACTAACTATCGGTCACTGCGTTCCCGCAAGATAGGATGCACCTCGGAAATAAAAATAAATGAATTTATTTTGTATTTCGCTCAGTTTTCACTATCTTTGCAAATTAAATGAACTATTGAAGAGTCTGATTGATTAATTTATAAAAAACGATATAATGAAGACAAATTACAGATCAAGCACATGTGGAGAACTTCGTCTCCAGGATGCAGGTAAGGCTGTCACCCTCTCTGGATGGGTGCAGCGAGTAAGAAAGATGGGGGGAATGACTTTCGTTGATCTTCGTGACCGTTACGGAATCACCCAGCTGGTATTCAACGAGGAGAGTGATGCTGCACTCTGTGCCGAAGCTAACAAGCTGGGACGCGAATATGTCATTCAGGTTACAGGAACCGTCAACGAGCGTTACAGCAAGAACGCCAACATGCCAACAGGTGAGATTGAAATCATCGTCGGCACACTGAACGTGCTGAACCTCGCCCAGACTCCTCCGTTCACCATCGAGGACAACACTGACGGCGGTGACGACCTGAGAATGAAGTACCGCTATCTTGACCTCCGCCGTGAGTGCGTGAGAAAGAACCTGGAACTCCGTCACAGGATGTGCATGGTAGTCAGAAACTATCTCAGTGACCTCGGTTTCCTCGAGGTGGAGACTCCAATGCTTATCGGCAGCACTCCGGAAGGTGCACGCGACTTCGTGGTTCCTTCAAGAATGAATCAGGGACAGTTCTATGCTCTCCCTCAGAGTCCTCAGACATTGAAGCAGCTGCTGATGGTGGCTGGTTTCGACCGCTATTTCCAAATCGTGAAGTGTTTCCGTGACGAAGACCTGCGTGCTGACCGTCAGCCTGAATTCACCCAGATTGACTGCGAGATGAGTTTCGTAAGCCAGGAGGATATCATCCAGACTTTCGAAGGCATGGCAAAGCATATTTTCAAGGAGCTGAGAGGTGTCGAGCTGAATGGTCCGTTCCTCCGTATGCCTTGGGCAGAGGCCATGAAGCGTTTCGGAAGCGACAAGCCAGACATGCGTTTCGGAATGGAGTTCGTGGAACTGATGGACATAATGAAAGTCGGTACATTCGCAGTATTCGACAATGCCGCATATATCGGTGGTATCTGTGCTCCTGGTTGTGCAGAATACACAAGAAAGCAACTTGACCAACTGACAGACTTCGTGAAACGTCCTCAGATTGGTGCAAAGGGACTTGTATATGCAAAGGTTCAGGAAGATGGCAGCGTGAAGTCGAGTGTCGACAAGTTCTATACTCCTGAACAGCTCGCTGTGCTGAAGGAGAAGATGGGCGCAAATCCTGGCGACCTCATTCTCATTCTCTCCGGTGACGACGTAATGAAGACAAGGAAGCAATTGTGTGAACTCCGTCTGGAAATGGGCGGACGTCTCGGACTGAGAGACAAGAACAAGTTCGCACTGCTCTGGGTAACAGAGTTCCCAATGTTTGAATGGAGCGACGAGGAACAGCGCCTCATGGCCATGCATCATCCGTTCACCCACCCTATGGAGGAAGACATACCGATGCTCGACACAGATCCTGCTGCCGTAAGAGCAGATGCCTACGACATGGTATGTAACGGAATCGAGGTCGGCGGTGGAAGCATCCGTATCCACGACCCTAAGCTCCAGGCAAAGATGTTCGAGATTCTCGGTTTCACTCCGGAGAAGGCCCAGGAGCAGTTCGGGTTCCTGATGAACGCATTCAAGTTCGGTGCACCACCTCACGGAGGCCTTGCTTACGGACTCGACCGCTGGGTAAGCATCCTCGCAGGGCTCGACTCCATCCGCGACTGCATTGCATTCCCTAAGAATAACAGCGGACGTGACGTGATGCTCGATGCACCGTCAGCAATCGACCAGAAACAGCTCGACGAACTTGCAATCTCACTTCGCCAGCCAAATGATTAAATGATAAAATAGTAAATAAATCGTAAATCGTAAATTCGTAAATCGTAAATCTCAATATGGCAACAAAATATATCTTCGTAACAGGTGGAGTGGCAAGTAGCCTTGGAAAAGGCATCATTTCTTCATCAATAGGTAAACTGCTTCAGGCAAGGGGTTACAAAATCACAATCCAGAAATTTGACCCTTATATCAATGTAGACTCAGGCTCACTCAACCCGAACGAGCATGGAGAGAGTTACATCACCATCGACGGCCATCAGGGCGACCTTGACCTCGGACACTATGAGCGTTTTACCGACATACAGGTAACTAAGACTAACAACATCACTACCGGCCGCATCTATCAGAGTGTAATCAACAGAGAGCGCAGAGGCGACTACAGAGGTAAGACCATCCAGGTGGTTCCTCATATCACAAACGAGATAAAGCACCAGCTGAACGTGCTGAGCATGAAGGGTGAATACGATTTCATCATCACGGAAATCGGAGGAACAGTAGGCGACATCGAAGGTCTGCCATTCCTCGAGGCCATCCGTCAGTTCAGAAGGGAGATTGGAATGACCAACGCAGTGAATGTACACCTCACGTTCGTACCTTATCTCAGTGCAGCCGGAGAACTGAAGACAAAACCGACACAGCACTCGGTAAAGGAACTGCAGCGCCAGGGAATCCAGCCAGACATTCTGGTACTGCGTACAGAGCATCAGCTTGAGCCTGGTCTATGTGGCAAGGTTGCCAGTTTCTGTAACGTAGATACAGACTGTGTGGTTCAGAGCATCGACCTCCCAACCATATATGAAGTACCTGTAAAGATGCAGGAACAAGGACTTGACAAAGCCATCCTCCGCAAGCTCGGAATAGAAATCGGCGAGACTCCAGCTCTGGGACCATGGAGAGAGTTCCTTGACAGAAGGAGTAAGGCAACAAAGATAGTCAACATCGGTCTTGTAGGAAAGTATGCTCTTCAGGATGCCTATAAATCAATCCTCGAAGCCCTCCAGCAGGCTGGAACATACAATGACCGCAAGGTGAAGACCCATTTCATCCTTTCCGACAAACTGACTGACGAGAATATTGCAGAGGAACTGAAGGGAATGGACGGAGTGATTATCGGTCCTGGAAACGGTCCTCGCGGATACGAAGGCAAGATCGTCGCAGCAAAGTACTGCCGTGAACACGACATCCCTACATTCGGAATCTGTCTCGGTATGCAGATGATGATGGTAGAATTTGCTCGCAACGTACTCGGGTTAGAAGGAGCCAATACCAGTGAGTTCGATGCTTCAGCACAGTATCTGGTAATCGACTACATGGACGAACTGAAGGCAAAGGTAGGTGCTGAGGATACACTGAGAAAGGGCGGCTTCAAATGTGAGGTTGCCGAAGGGTCAAAAGCATACGAAGCATATAAGGCAACCAGCATCATCGGACGCCACCACCATCATTTCGAGTTCAACAACAAGTACAAGGAGGCATTCGAAAAGGCAGGAATGGCATTCACCGGTATCAACCCAGAGAGCGGACTTGTGGAAATAGCCGAGATTCCTTCCCTGAAATGGTATGTGGGAGTAGAGTTCCACCCAGAATACGGAAGTACGGTACTCAACCCTAACCCACTCTTCATGCAGTTCATAAAGGCAACGATAAAGTAATTCATAATTCATAATTCATAATTTGTAATTCGTGGACAAGAAATCAATATTTGGATTCATTCTGATGGCGCTGGTCGTATTCGGTTACATGACCTACGACGGCCACCGCAGAAAGGAATTAGCAATAGAGCAACAGAAAGAAGCCGTCATCAATCAGAAGATTGAGGAGGAAAAGCAGAAGGCAGAAGCTATAGAGGCTGAGAAACAGGCAAAGAAGGAAATCGCACAGATGAGCGACTCTACCAACGTGCTTTTCGCTGCCCGTCAGAAGAACGAAGGCAAGACTGTCATCGAGAACGAACTGCTTCGACTCACCATCGACAACAAGGGCGGACAGATATGCAAGGCTGAACTCAAGGACAAGACCTACAAGAACCAGGAAGGCGGACAAGTAGTGCTGTTCGACGAGAACGACTCACACTTCGGCATCCTTCTTGACGGCAAGAACGAGAATATCATAACTGAAGACCTTTACTTCACGCCTTCAGACAAGCAAGGCGACAAGGTAAACATGCAACTCGCAGTCGGAAACGGAAGCATCAACATTGAGTATGCACTTGTGCCAAACTCTTATCTCGTCAATATGACTATCTCTGCCGACAACCTTGCAGGGTTCTTCCCTTCGAAGACGAAGACTCTCGACATCGAATGGACAGAGAAGCTGAAGCAGCAGGAGAAAGGTTTCGACTTCGAGAACCGTTACAGCACCATAACCTACAGAACCGTCAGCGACGATACTGACGAACTCAGCAACATGGGTGCCGACAAGAACGAGGAAGAATTCGAGGAGAATCTCCAGTGGGTTTGTTTCAAGAACCAGTTCTTCTCTCAGATTCTCATCGCTGACGAGGACTTCAAGCCAACGCTGATGACCTCAAAGCAGTTCGAAAAGGATGACGCAAAGAGAAACGGATATCTGAAGACCTACGAGGCACATCTCACCACAGCATTCGACCCGACTGGCTCGACTCCTACTGCCCTCAAGATGTATCTCGGCCCTAACAAGTTCTCCACCCTCAAGGAAAACGAAGCTATACTCCAGTCCGACAAGAACCTCGACCTCCAGAGCCTCGTATACCTCGGATGGCCACTCATCAAATACATCAACAGATTCTTCATGCTCTACCTCTTCGACTGGATGACAAGCTGGGGAATCAACATGGGTATCATACTTACCCTGCTCACACTCATCATAAAGTTTGCAGTCTACCCACTCATGCGCAAATCATATCTGTCAAGTGCGCGAATGAGAGTCCTCAAACCTAAGATGGAGGAAATTGCAAAGAAATATCCAAACAAGGAAGACGCAATGGTGAAGCAGCAGGAAACCATGAAACTCTATTCCGACTACGGAGTAAGTCCGATGGGAGGCTGTCTGCCAATGCTCATACAGATGCCTATCTGGATTGCACTCTTCAACTTCATTCCTAACGCCATCGAACTCCGCGGACAGTCGTTCCTCTGGGCCAGCGACCTCTCATCCTATGACGATGTCATCAGCTGGAGTACAAACATCTGGGGAATCGGAAACCACCTGAGCATATTCTGTCTGCTATGGGCTGTATCAACTGTCCTCAGTACACTCATCACGATGAAGCAGCAGCAGGATTCCGCCATGTCACCAGAACAGGAACAGACCATGAAGATGATGAAGTGGATGTACTACATCATGCCGGTCATTTTCTTCTTCTCGTTCAACGGATATTCATCAGGACTGAACTACTACTATTTCCTCTCAACCATCATATCAGTGCTCACCATGTGGTACCTCCGCAAGAGCACCGACGACAAGAAACTGCTTGCCCAGCTTGAGAAACGCTATGCCGAAAGAAAGCAGAACAACTCAGGCGCACGTCGCACGTCATCCATGATGGAGCGCATGCAGGAAATGGCAAAGAAACAGCAGGAGATGCTCGAGAAGCAGAAGGCAGAACAAAAGAGATAAAGAAGGCAGAACAAAAGAGATAATAAACATTTAACCGATTATAAACGTGAATAAAACCTTAATCTTATCGACAATGGCATTGACTTTAATGGCAATGGCAGCATGTAACTCATCACAGAATGAAAGTGAAGAGTTCATCGGCAGACAGACCCCGGAGATAACAGACCGTCAATTCACCCCAGAAGTGCTTTGGGCCCTTGGACGTGTTGGTGGATATGACGCTTCTCCAGATGGCAAGACATTGATCTACAATGTAAGTTATTACAGTGTGGAAAAGAACAAAAGCCACACAGTAATCAAATCAACATCTATCGGAGAATCTGTAGCAGAAGAAAACATGCTCACGACAAGTGCGCAGAGTGAAAACAGTCCGAAGTTCATCAACGAAGGAAAGCAGATTGTATTCCTCTCAGCTGACGAAGATGGTGTAAGCCAGCTCTTCATGATGAATGCTGACGGTACTGGCCGCAAACAGATATCCTTCTCCGACAAGGACATTGATGATTACCTCTTCTCTCCCGACGGACAGAAAGTCATACTCATTCATCAGGTTGCATCCAAGACACCTCTGTATGACGACCTGCCAAATGCAAATGCACATGTAGAGACAGAAGTGATGTACCGTCACTGGGACGAATGGGTGGAGACAATCCCGCATCCTTTCGTTGCAGACTTCGACGGAAACAAGGTAGGAGCAGAGAAAGATATTCTCGAAGGTGAGCCATTCGAATGTCCGATGAAGCCATTCGGAGGCATCGAGCAACTCTGCTGGAGTCCTGACTCAAAGCAGATTGCATACACATGTCGCAAACTCACAGGACTGGATTACTCAACCAGTACAGATTCCGACATCTATCTCTACACACTTGAAGACGGAACAACAAAGAACCTTTGCAAGCCAGAAGGTTATGAACGTCCAGATGTAGATTATACACTCTCCCTCAAAGACCAGGCCGTAAATCATCAGGACGGCGACCTCAACGTAGGCTATGACATCAACCCTCAGTTCTCACCTGACGGACAATACATTGCATGGCAGAGTATGCGTCAGGACGGATACGAAAGCGACCGTAACCGCCTCTGCGTCCTCAACCTGAAGAGCGGAGAGAAGAGTTATGTGACAGAGGAATTCGACAGCAATGTAGAAGGATTCTGCTGGGGCGATGACAACAAGAGCCTCTACTTCATAGGCATCTGGCATGGCGAAATCCATGTCTATTCCACAAATCTGAACGGTCAGGTGGCACAACTTACCGAAGGCCAGTACGACTATACAGGAGTGCAGCTTTGTGGCAAGCAGCTCATCTGTGGGCGACAGTCAATGTGCGAGCCGACGGACCTCTATGCTATCGACATAAATACCCGCAAGGTCACTCAGCTCACCGACGAGAACAAAGAGATAAAGTCACAGGTAGACTGGGGAACAGTAGAACCTCGCTGGACAAAGACTGTCGACGGCAAGGACATGCTCTCATGGATAATCCTTCCTCCAAATTTCGACAAGAACAAGAAGTACCCTACCCTCCTCTTCTGCGAAGGCGGACCTCAGAGTCCTGTCAGCCAGTTCTGGAGCTACAGATGGAACATGATGATAATGGCAGCAAACGGATATGTAGTCGTTGCACCTAACCGTCGCGGACTCCCAGGTTTCGGTAGCGCATGGAACGAGGAAATCAGCACTAACTATGGCGGACACTGCATGGACGACCTGCTGACAGCCATCGACGATGCAGCCAACAACCTACCTTATATTAATAAGGAGAGACTTGGATGTGTCGGTGCCAGTTTCGGAGGCTATAGTGTCTACTGGCTTGCCGGTCATCACGACAAGAGGTTCAAGGCATTCATTGCCCACGACGGAATCTACAACCTCGAACAGCAATATGCAGAGACCGAAGAGGCATGGTTCACCAACTGGGATCTCGGAGGTGCACCTTGGCATAAGGACAAGCCAGAAATAAGCCGTACCTATTCGAACTCTCCACATCTCTTTGTAGACAAGTGGGACACTCCTATCCTCTGCATCCACGGGGAACGCGACTACCGTATCGTGGCATCACAGGCAATGGCAGCCTTCAATGCAGCACGTTACAGAAATGTACCTGCCGAACTACTCATATTCCCTGAAGAGAATCACTGGGTGCTCCGTCCACAGAATGGAGTCCTCTGGCAGAGAACTTTCTTTGCCTGGCTTGACAAATACTTGAAATAGCAAATCTTTAAAACCAAATATTATGACTCAAGTAATTCAACAAAAACTCAACGACAAGGCATGGGCTCGCTGGACAGCATTGGTTCTGATTGCCTCAATGATGTTCTTTGCCTACATGTTTGTAGACGTAATGTCTCCTATTCAGGCTCTTATCGAAAAAGAAAGAGGCTGGAATCCTGATGTATTCGGCACATACGCTGCCGGAGAGTACATCCTCAATGTTTGTGGTTTCCTCATCATCGCAGGATTTATCCTCGACAAGATGGGAGTCCGTTTCACAGGTACATTATCTGCTTCCCTGATGGTTCTCGGAGCAGTGATAAAGTACGTTGCAATCACCAACTGGTTCCAGACCACAGGCTTTGCAGCATGGTTAGGTTCATGGTGGGTAAGCATGCCTGCAAGCGCAAAGCTCGCAGCATTCGGCTTCATGATATTCGGATGCGGATGCGAAATGGCCGGTACAACAGTTTCAAAGGCCATCGCAAAATGGTTTGAAGGAAAAGAAATGGCACTTGCAATGGGTATCGAAATGGCACTTGCCCGCGTGGGAGTCTTCACTGTATTCTCGATCTCGCCAATCATCGCATCAAAGTTCGGAACAGTTGTTGCGCCACTGGCATTCTGTACAGTACTCCTGCTCATCGGTCTTATCACATTCATCGTGTTCACATTCATGGACAAGAAACTCGACAACCAACTCGGAGCAAACGTAACAGAAGAATCTGAAGAAGAATTCAAGATGAGCGACGTAACCAACATTCTCTCAAGCAAGGCATTCTGGATTGTCGCACTTCTCTGCGTGCTTTACTATAGCGCAATCTTCCCATTCCAACGCTACGGAGCAAACATGCTTCAGTGCAATCTCGACGGTATCAGTCCTGAATCAGCAGCCAACATCTTCCGTTGGTTCCCAATCGGTGCAGCACTGATTACTCCATTCCTCGGAACCTACCTTGATCATAAAGGAAAAGGTGCTACAATGCTTATCTGGGGTGCATTGCTCCTCATCTGCTGTCACCTCATATTTGCATTTGCGTTGCCAGCAACAAAGAGCGCACTCCTGGCATATTCCACAATCGTGCTCCTCGGAATCTCATTCGCACTCGTACCAGCTGCACTCTGGCCAAGCGTTCCAAAGATTATCGACAAGAAGGTGTTAGGAAGCGCATACTGCCTCATCTTCTGGGTTCAGAACTTCGGTCTGTGCTTCGTTCCGATGCTTATCGGTTCACTCCTCACAAACACTAACCTCGACAACCCAGCCGTTATCGCAGCAAAGGCAGCCAATGCAGACTTCATCCCTTACGATTACACCATTCCATTGATAGTATTCGCAAGTTTCGGAGTCATCGCACTGCTATTTGCCATCTATCTCAAGGCTGTTGACAAGAAGAACGGCTACGGACTTGAAATGCCGAATATAAAGTAAAGGGGTGTTCTATTAATTCCCCGCAAAAAATAAATAATTAACGAACTATGGGTGTTATTGCTATTTTGATGTTTTTGGCTTTTTCTTTGCATCTTGCTGTCCTTCATTCAGTCACGATGCCCGCATCGCTCCTTCACTCAGAACAGCAACCTGCTAAAGAAAAATCTCAAAATCACCTAAAATGTAATTAATAGAACACCCCTAAATTCATAATTCATAATTGTTAACTTATCATTCATTGTTAACTGATAACTGATAACTGATAACTAAAATTAAATTCATTATGTTTGAAGGACAACCCAAAGGTTTATATGCGTTGGCACTGGCAAATACCGGTGAACGCTTTGGCTATTACACGATGATAGCAGTGTTTGCACTCTTCCTGAAAGCAAACTTCGGTCTCACAGAAGGAACGGCTGGACTTATCTACAGCACATTCCTCGCAATGGTTTATTTCCTCCCACTCGTCGGTGGTTTCATGGCCGACAAGTTCGGATTCGGAAAGATGGTCACAACAGGTATCATGATTATGTTCATCGGCTATCTTTTCCTCTCTGTTCCATTGGGAGGCAACACAGTAGCACTCATATGCATGCTCGCTGCATTGCTGCTCATCAGTTTCGGTACCGGTCTCTTCAAGGGCAACCTGCAGGTAATGGTAGGTAATCTCTACGACGACAGCCTCTACGCAGCAAAGCGTGACTCAGGTTTTTCCATTTTCTACATGGCCATCAACATCGGTGCCATGTTCGCCCCTACAGCAGCAGTGAAAATCATGAAGTGGGGACAGGACTCACTCGGTATGAGCGTCAACGATTCCTATCATCTTGCATTTGCAGTAGCATGTGCCTCACTGATTCTCTCAATCGCAATCTACTATGCTTTCCGCAGTACGTTCCGTCATACAGAAGGTGACAAGAAGAAAGCTGAAGCACAGGCTGCACAAGTTGAGGAACTCTCCCCTGCAGAAACAAAGAAGCGCGTCACAGCCCTCTGCCTCGTGTTTGCAGTAGTAATATTCTTCTGGATGGCATTCCATCAGAACGGACTCTCACTCACATTCTTCGCAGAACAGTTCACAGACATGCACGTGGTGGGTGGTGACTGCATGTGGTACGATGTCATCAACCTCGTAATGATTATCCTCATTGTCTATGCAGGATTCCAGCTCTTCGAGGCAAAGAACGGCAAGAGCCGTGGCATTGCAATAGGTGTGATACTTCTGTCCGCACTCGTACTCATCCTTCAGTACACAGGCGTAGCAGATTCTTCAATCGAAATCGAAGCACCAATCTTCCAGCAGTTCAATCCATTCTATGTAGTTGCCCTCACACCAGTGAGCCTCGCAATCTTCGGTTCACTTGCAAAGAAAGGCAAGGAGCCGTCAGCACCTCGCAAGATTGCCTACGGTATGCTCGTTGCTGCCGTTGCATTCTTCATCATGGCAATGGGGTCACTCAACCTCAACTCGCCAGAAGTTCAGAAGACTCTTGGAGCAGAAGGTACATTTGCATCTCCATACCTCCTTATCGGAACCTATCTCGTACTCACTTTCGGAGAGCTCCTCCTCTCGCCTATGGGAATCAGTTTCGTAAGTAAGGTCGCTCCTCCAAAACTCAAGGGAACGATGATGGGTGGATGGTTTGTTGCCACCGCAGTGGGCAACATGCTCGTCAGCGTCGGCGGATTCCTCTGGGGCGGTCTTCCACTCTGGGCAGTATGGGGCGTATTCATCGCACTCTGCCTCATCTCGGCACTCTTCATGTTCATCATGATGAAGCGACTGGAAGATGCTGCAAAATAAACAGTAACAACCAAATCCGGATTACAGATTACGAATTACAGTCAAACATACTCCAATTCGGATTTCGTAATTCGGATTTTTTCATTAATTCAACATGACATCACTACTCATACCAATATTTCTTATCTTAGCAGGCCTACTCGTAGGAGTTCTGTTTAAGTCCCTGTCTAAGTACATCACAGTCCCTTATACCGTTGTACTCTTTGCTGTCGGTATAGCAGTAGGACTCATGCACCGCTATAATGTATTCGGTGACATCCCGCTGATAACGGCAGGCATAGAAGAGGTTGCAAACCTCGACCCTAACTTCATCCTCTATGTGTTCCTGCCGATACTTGTGTTCGACGCAGCCTACGAGATGAACCTCCATATCTTCCGTAAGACACTTGTCAACGCATCTATCCTTGCCGGACCGGGACTCGTCATCTGTATGCTTCTTACCGCATGTTTCCTTCAGGTGCTCAGCTACCTCTTTCCCGAAGCCGGAGCCGACTGGAAGAACTGGACCTACACACTCATGTTCGGAGGACTCATCAGCGCCACCGACCCTGTTGCCGTCGTAGCCCTCCTGCAGGAACTCAAGACAAGTAAGCGCTTCTCTACCCTTGTAGATGGAGAGTCACTGCTCAATGACGGTACAGGCATCGTCTGCTTCATGCTCTTCTACAGCGCATTCGCCGGTGAGGCAATCAGCATGAGTCCGTTCCTCTACTTCCTCTGGGTATGTGCAGGCAGCATCATCATCGGATACCTCATAGCACGCATCACCCTCTGGTTCATCACACGAGTCACCGAAGAAGAAGTCATTCAGAACAGCGTGATGATTGTAGCAGCCTACATCACCTTCATCATCGCACAGTACGCCTTCGACATCTCCGGAGTCATCGCACTCGTAGTCTACGGACAGCACGTTGCCCGCAAGGGCCGTCCGCACCTCAGTCCTCAGGTCAACATCTTCATGGAGAAATTCTGGGGACTCATGGCATACATTGCCAACACCCTTATCTTCATCATCGTAGGTATCATCATCTCCGCCAAGGTGGATATTACCCTTACCCGGTGCATCGTCGTGGCACTTGTCTACGTGGGAGTCATACTCATCCGCTACATCATGATCTACACGCTCTATCCCATCCTCAGGAAATTCGGCTACGGAATCAGCATCCGCGAGTCAGTGATCCTCGGCTGGGGCGGACTCCGCGGAGCATTAGGCATGTCGTTGGCACTGATGGTCTACAGCACCGACTCCATCCCCGAAAACATCCGTGAAGACATACTGCTCATGACAGCAGGAATCGTCACCCTCACCCTGTGCATCAATGCCACCACCTCCAAACTCCTGCTACGCAAACTCGGACTCATCAAGACCGACTCCATTGCACGCAGTCTCATGTACCGACGCATCCACAACTACATCCGCAGCAACAACCAGTCGGCACTCGAAACCATGAAACAGAGTGCCCACCTCCAGGAAGCAGACTGGGAAGAAGTGTCAGGGTATATTCCAAAGGCAATAGACGAGACGGAGATAACAGAGACAACAGGAATAGAGAGCGACACGATAACCGAACTGCGGATCAAGATCCTTGACAAGGAGCGCGAGACCGTAAACACCATCTACGAGTCAGGCATCATCAGCCAGCTCTCCTACTCCACCCTCCTCGAAACCATCGACGACCTCTACGATTCCGAAGGAGCCGACCCACTCAACCGCCACGTCCCGATGCTCTCCATGAAGGTCCAGTACTGGCTGCTTGCCATCCGCAACTTCCAGAAAGCCATCAATTTCTTCCCCGACAGCCAGTTCGCCGTGAAATTCTACGAGAGCAAGGTTTCGAAGAAATACGACCTCTGCCGTGGATTCATCCTCACACAGGAAGCAGCACTCGAACTTATCGACAATATCGATGCCTCGGGAATCATCGAGAAGACCCGTGAACAGATTGTCCTCGGACAGCTCCGCAAGGAAATAGCCGAATGCATCGACCGTGCCAACCTGCTTATCAACAATCTCAAGGAGTCATTTCCAAGGAGTTTCAGGAAGGCAGTCACAGCCAAGGCCATCCGTATGCTGAAAGCCAACGAACGCAGCAACATCCTCGAAATGTACCACAAAGGTATCATTACCGAAGAAGACATGATTAACCTCGTCAGGAATATAGGAAATTAGGAATATAGTAAATCAGGAAATTATGATCAGGCTTACAGAAGAAGCGGGAAGATGTCTGCTATGCGCAGATGCCCCATGTACACAGTCCTGCCCTAAGGGATTCGATCCCGGACGTGCCGTTCGCGCCATTCGTTTCGACAACAGTCACAACGCCTTCCGATGGATTACCGGCGAGTGCAGCAACTGCAGCGCACCTTGCGAGGATGCATGCATTCATCCCGACCGTCCAATACGTATCAAGGAACTATCCGCCGCCGTCAGCCAAAGGCCTGACCCTGTGACCCAGGAAGGACAACCATCTACTCTTCCATCATTGGAAATCGACTTCTGCGGAGTACACTGCGAAAACCCATTCTTCCTCGCATCGTCAGCCATCTGCACAAACTACGACATGGTGGCACGTGCCTTCGACATGGGTTGGGGCGGCGTAGTCTTCAAGACCATGACAACCATCGACATAAAGGAAGTATCGCCACGCTTCGACACCATCGGCAAACAGGGAATGCCGTTCAGCGGATTCCGGAACATGGAACAGCTAAGCGAGAACACCCTGGAGGAGAACCTTGCAATAATCCGCAGACTGAAGGAGGACTATCCTTCCAAGATAGTGGTGGCAAGCATCATGGGTCAGACAGAACAGGAATGGATTGACCTCGCAAAGGCATGTGAAGAGGCAAAGGCAGACATGGTGGAACTGAACTTCTCCTGTCCGCAGATGAAACTGGCAGGAACCGGTTCCGATGTAGGGCAGAATCCCGAGCTCGTGATATTCTTCACCTCCTACGTCAAGAATGCCGTGAACATTCCGGTCATAGCCAAGATGACCCCCAACATCACCCACATATCCCAGCCGGCCATGGCTGCCTACTTTGCCGGAGCCGATTCCATAGCAGCCATCAACACCATTAAGTCGGTCACTATGTCCGAGGGATCGATGGTCAACGGCAAGCGCACAGTAAGCGGATATTCCGGCAATGCCGTGAAACCCATTGCACTGAAGCACATCCTCGACATAGCCACCAATCCACTCCTCAAGAAATACGGAAAGTCACCCGAGATAAGTGGCATAGGAGGCATCGAGACATGGAGGGATGCCCTCGAATACATTCAGCTGGGATGCAGCAACGTACAAGTCTGCACCTCTGTCATGCAGTACGGCTACAGAATCATAGACGATCTCCTGCTCGGAATGCAGACATATATGGCAGACCACGGCATTCAGTCCGTCAGCGAACTCGTAGGCAGCGAACTCCACACCTTTGTCCGCCCGTCAGCAATGGACAGAGCCACAGTGGTCTACCCTAAGTTCAATGCCGAGAAATGTATCGGCTGCGGCAGGGGCTACATATCCTGCTCTGATGCAGGTCATCAGGCCATCCGATTCGGTTCCGACCGCCGTCCGCATCTCATCGGCAAGAACTGCGTGGGATGCCACCTCTGCCGGCTCATCTGCCAACAAGGAGCCATCGGCATCTCGAAGAGAGTAGAGAAGAAGAACACTGACATCTAAACCAAATCTATGACATTGCAGACCAACATAAAATTGAACTATAATGTAAACAGAACTTTTTTCAGATTTCTACTTTCCGCAGTGCTGATGACGTACAGCACAGTAATGGCAAATGCGCAACTCGGCACGCCGCCGAACAATGAAATCTGGTACTTGACCAAAGATGGAGGCATACTTGATGACAGCAAGTATGAAGTAGAAAAGTCCTTCTGCGGACATACGATAACTGGACATTATTCTTGGTTCAACAAATACATCATCATATTAAGTGGTGATGTTACCGCCATAA
>CALELI010000057.1 GCA_937902455.1 uncultured Prevotellaceae bacterium
TCTAACCCATTGTTATGCTTCTCTATTAAAACGGTGAATTTTTAGAACCCACCTGAATATTATTCTATGCCTAAAACCTGTTTCACAAGTGGAAGGACAGCATTGCGCAGTACCTTCTCGTTCAGACGGTGTTCACCCTCAAATCGTATCGCGTTCTTATAATACTTCTTGAAGAGATCATATGTGCTGACGGTATCATCATGAATGCCGAACAATCCATAGGTATTCTCCTTGTCGAAGTCAGTGATACCCTTGAACTGCACACGCTCCATCTGGTTGAAATGCTGTATGATGTCCTTTGTTATCTTGAAAGTCTTCTGGCTGTCTTTTCTACCGTTGAGAAACGGATGTTCACCAGTTTTCAGGACCTTCGACATCCTCGACATGTTGAACGCCGGATTTACACAGATTTTCCTGAAGCCGAACATCTGCTGGGCGTACATGCCACCCATAGAGGTACCGATGACAAGGTCGGGCTGTTCCTCTGCACAGAGGTTCTTCAGATATGGCAGTGCCTCCTGAGGGTCTACAGGAATATCGGGAGAGAGAATCTCCACATCAGGCAAAAGCCGGCGCAGTGTCTCTGCCGTCCCCGTTGCCCCTGACGAAGCATATCCATGAAAATAAATTATCTTCATAGTTAAAAATAACTTTAACCTCTAACCTCTAACCTTCAGCCCTCAATAAATCCTGCCTCTATTCCGTTCTTCGCCAGAGCCTCACAATCCTTGCGGGCTGTTTCTTCATCTACCTCATACTCGTTCATCAAGGCAGCCACCATGTCGTCAACAGTGAACTCCTTGTCGAACACTGCCTTCCAGATGTCGGCAGCACTGGCGTTCATACTGATAAGCTTGGTGAAGTCTATGTTTTCCACTCCGCTGGAGATAATGACGTTCTCTCCACAGACATTACGCAATTCAAAACCTGGTTTAATTCGCATTGTGTCCTATTGTTTTTATGGTTAATATTATTTGAATAGTCTCTTTACTCTGTTTGGCAACTGATGCAGACACACAAGTCTGTAAAGTGCCAGAAGATAGCGACGTACAGGAAGAAGACGCACCCATATCCACGAATATGTCTTCCACACCTTTCCATTTGTGTCCCAGCGCTTTCCCTTTCGCTCTACGGCACACATTATGGCACGTATGTCGCCCATCATGCAACGTTCCGTCCCAGGATAATTCCCGTCACCGCGAAGTCTTACATGATTGCCTTTGATGGCATCTATCCTGTGAAGGACATAGTGACCTGGAGCTATTTCCGCCAGCACGACATCTCCCACCTTATATATATTAGACTTACCCAGTATGGCAACATCCCTGTCGTTCTCGATAAAGGGGCGCATACTGTAACCTCTTGCACGAATCGACACCGTATGACCTTCGTTCACGAGTGCACACACATGTGGCAGGAACTCTTCGTTTGCTAACTGGATAGTTTCCATCACTTATTCTTGCCTGAGGTTAGAGTGGAATAACTCAGCTGTACTGCGGCTTCGTCTGGCAGGTTCTCGAGGAAATATGTCGGTGTAGTCTCAAGGATATGGGCAACAGTGTCACACGCACCGCCATACACTCTCCTGTCCCATTTCATCACGGAGCAAGAAGGCAGCAGCGAGGCAAACGCCTCAAGCACTTCCATCCTGCGGATTTTGTTGAATGGTGCCTGCTTGAGTTGCACGAATCCTCCCACTGGAGCCTCTGTATTCTTGTAGCAAGGGGTCTTGCCGCTCCAGGGAGAACCGAATACGTATGTTTTCCCGTCCACGAACCGTACAACAGGATTGTCGTCATTCATGAGGTCTGTACCGTCGATATATTTCAGCCAGTTGGATGTATGGGTACTCTTTCCGGTTCCGCTGACTCCAAGGAACAGATAGCCCGTCGCGTCCTTCCTTATGACTGAGGCATGCATCAGCAGGGTGTCTTTTGTGGCAGACGCAAAGGCATACATCATCATCAGCGAGTTGTTAAGTCCGAAATTTCTCATTGTCCAGTCACCTCTCAGTGCCACCGTCCCCTCTGAGAAGTCCTTGTTTGCCTGAAGGAGACAGCACTTGCGTCCTCTGAAGTCGCTCACAAGTATCTGGTACGATCCATCTTCCAGGATGTAGACACCATGATTGTTCCCGCCACAGTCAAACTGTCCAATCTCGTCACCTTTCTTCTCCGGACGGAAACTGTCATCGACAGTAAGTGTGAAAAGTACGTCCGAGTCATCCACGTCTGTCTCGAAAGGCTTTGATGAAGGTATCAGTTCGTCGTTGTTTTCCTCGTTGACGAACAGTATCCTGTATAGGAACCTCCCTACCCTATATTGCTTCTGTAAATTCATATTATCGCTTACGTATCTGTATGTGATTAGTTATTGATGGCATTCCACCATGACGTCTTGTAATAATACTTCACGAATGGTTTGGACTGATCCATATATTTCTGCAGTGGGACATACATCGATACACCACCATATTTCGCGCTGTCAACCGAAAGGAAGCCTCCGTCGAAACCTGGATAACTGCTGAACCATTGGTCGGTGGCATATCCCTTCACTGTTTCGTTGAGGACCTTCTCCCACTCTGCATATCTCTCCTTTGGAAGATTCTCCTGCATGATGGACTTCATGTCATAGCAGTCAGGCATTGAAGCCAGGCTCCTGCCATCCCATCTGTCATACAGGAAGTAGTTCTGTACGTTGACGAAGTCACCGTCCCTGAGGGATATTCCACGAAGGGCGTTCCTTGTAGCCACTGCAAATTCCTCCAGTCTCGATGTGTTGACTGACGAGATGAGAACACCATACCTCTGCTGAGGATCAGAATGATAGTAGTCGTAATATGCCTTCGTCAGATTGTCTGGATTGAATTCCTCCGTGAACATCGTCTTGATGATTTTATCATACGGAGCCCCAGAACCAGGAATCTCCGCAGGAGAACCGATAATGTACTTGAAGACATTTCTCAGTTCATAGGCGGTTTCTATTGTCTGCATGAAGCAGGCATCAAACAGCGCGAACTCAAGGTTGTCGAATTCGTCGAGGGCACTGGCCATTTCCATGATATCCATCTCGAAACCGGAGTCCAGATCATCGACATTATGCTGGTTATCCACACCGAACGTCATCTTCCGGCTCTTGCCTGATGCACTTTCCTCCTGCTTGCCACCAGGAACCCATCCAGAGGCATGCGACCAGAACACTATTCCGTATTTCTTGGCAGGATGATGCTTGACGACATATCTCATAACCTGACGGAGAACTTCTGCCGAACAGGAGTTAGGGTCTTCTTCATAGTCATATTCAGCAGTGAGATAGTACATCGACGCTGCCTGCGTCTTGTTTGTCAGGGTATAGATACGAGGGAAATCCAGGTCGTCTACATACAGCACTATCTTTGAATTGTCCGGAATGTCGCCACACCCGGCAAGCATTTCCAGCACATCGCCATACACGAAACGATAAAGACTGTTCTCTGCCACCATGTAGACGAGTACAGTCCTTTCTCCCATTTCAGGTTTCTCTTCGCCATTATCGTCCTTCACACATCCTGAGAAAAGGAGTGCGACAGACAACAGGAATGGAAACCAGATATTTAATTTCATAACTTAACTTTCGGAAGTTTGCATGTATTTGATTTTAACATTAATCAAACATTAATCTGAACATTAATCAGACATTAATATTTTTATTAAAGACCGATTACTATTCGTTGTACAATCGAATACTATGAGTATTATATGTCTGATTAATGTCTTCATTAATGTCTGATTAATGTTTAAAAATATCCGAAACTTTAATTTCATAAGATTCAGTCTAAGTTCAGAGTCTCGAAACTGAAGTCATCCTTGGATACTGAGATCAGTTTCACTGCATCCTGTGCCAGATATTTCTTCTTCAGTTTGTCGTGGCGTTTCTGTATGGCCTTCAGTTTTGTATCGAAAAAGATGGCCACCGTCTGGTTCGTATACCCAAGTGTTCCTTCCACGTAGGTCTTCATCTGGTAGCCATACGAATCCCTGTAATTCAGGAACTTCGTCTTGGTATACACATCGGCACTGTCCACACGGATTATGTCAGTAATGATATGTGTCGAGTCACCGAACTCATTGGAAAAACCGAACATGTAGACAGTCATCTTGTTGTGCTGTTCTGCCTTCGGGGTCTTGCGTATCTTGCTGGCCTTCTTTGCGTCTTTTTCCGCCTGCTTCTGGGCCTTCTTGTCTGTCTTCACCTCTGTCTTGTCCAGGCGAGGGTTGTCTGCCGGAGTTGCCTCCGGATCTGCCACCTGTGCAAGCAGTGGGGTCGACAGCAATGCAAATAATATGGCAATCAGTGTCTTCATAATCAACCAAGATAACTCTTCAGCACCTTGCTTCTCGAACTGCTGCGCAATCTGCGGATTGCCTTTTCCTTTATCTGACGCACTCTCTCGCGAGTGAGGTCGAACTTCAGGCCTATCTCCTCAAGTGTCTGCTCTGAACCACCGATTCCGAAGAACATCTTGATGATTTCCTTCTCTCTTGATGTCAGGGTGTCGAGGGCACGGTCGATTTCCTTGGAGAGCGATTCGTACACCAGTCCCTTGTCTGCCATTGGTGAGTCGTCGTTCACAAGTACGTCGAGCAGGCTGTTGTCCTCTCCTTCCACGAACGGAGCATCCACGCTGATGTGGCGTCCCTGAACCTTCAGGGCATCGCTCACCTTGTCTTCAGGAAGATTCACGCGCGGAGCAAGCTCGTCGGTCGACGGACGGCGCTCGTTCTCCTGTTCGAACTTCGAGATGGCCTTGCTGATTTTATTGAGCGAACCTACCTGGTTGAGCGGAAGGCGGACAATACGCGACTGCTCTGCCAGCGCCTGGAGGATTGACTGACGAATCCACCATACGGCGTAGGATATGAACTTGAATCCACGTGTCTCGTCGAATTTCTCGGCGGCCTTGATAAGTCCGAGGTTTCCTTCGTTGATGAGGTCCGGAAGACTGAGGCCCTGATTCTGGTACTGCTTTGCAACAGACACTACAAATCGCAGGTTTGCACGGGTGAGTTTCTCGAGAGCCCTGCGAGCCTCTACGCCTCCCTTGCGGATCTTGGCTGCAAGCTCCACTTCCTCTTCTACGGTTATAAGTTCTTCGCGGCCGATTTCCTGCAAGTACTTATCAAGCGATGCAGACTCACGGTTGGTAATACTTTTGGTAATTTTTAACTGTCTCATTTCTTAAAAACGCATATTACGGTGCAAAATTACAAAAAAAAATCCACTTTTCAAGTGTTTTATCGAAAAATTAACTAATTTTGCCACTCGTATGACGAAAAAAGAACGATATTCAGCCTTCGTGGCTCATTTTTCAGCCGAAATGCCCGATGCCGACACAGAACTCAACTATGAGAGCCCCTATCAGTTGCTCGTAGCCGTAATCCTCTCTGCACAGTGCACGGACAAACGGGTAAACATGGTCACTCCCGACCTCTTCCGCGCCTACCCGTCCCCGCTCCAGCTTTCCAAGGCCTCACCCGAGGAAGTATTCACCTACATACACAGCGTCAGCTATCCCAACAACAAATCAAAGCATCTGGTCGGAATGGCCAAGATGCTTGTAAACGATTTCAACGGTGAAGTGCCCGACTCCCTCGACCATCTGACCCTTCTGCCTGGAGTGGGCAGGAAAACGGCCAACGTCATTCAGTCGGTCGTGTTCGGCAAGTCAGCAATGGCTGTCGACACCCATGTATTCCGTGTCAGCCATCGCATAGGATTGGTGTCGTCACGCTGCACCACCCCACTCTCCGTCGAGAAGGAACTCATGAAGAACCTTCCGGGCGAAGTGGTGCCACGTGCCCACCACTGGCTCATCCTTCACGGACGCTATGTCTGCACCGCAAAGAATCCAAAATGCGACAAATGCCCAATCAGCGGCATCTGCGCCAGTTTCTCTTAGAACTGTACTTCAGGAGCCTTCTCGCTGCCTTCCTCAGCCTTGAAGTTTGCCTTCGTGCTGAAACCGGCAATTCCTGCAACGATATTGCCAGGGAAACGACGTACTGCCACGTTGTAGTCCTTCACTACCTCGTTGAACTCTGAACGGCTCTTCTGGATGCGGTTCTCGGTTCCCTCAAGCTGAGTCTGGAGTTCCATGAAGTTCTCGTTGGCCTTCAGTTCCGGATAGTTCTCAGCCACGGCAATCAGCTTGCCGAGAGCAGAACCAACCTCGCTCTGAGCCTGCTGGAACTTCTGCAGGTCCTCTTCAGTCATGTTCGTAGGATCAATGTTGATGCTTGTTGCCTTTGCACGGGCCTCGACAACCTCCTTGAATGTGTTCTCCTCATGCTGAGCATAGCCCTTCACTGTGTTCACGAGATTTGGAATCAGGTCAGCACGACGCTGATACTGAGTCTCCACATTTGCCCAAGCCTGAGAGACACCCTCGTCCTTGTTTACAAGGCCGTTATACACTGAAATACCCCAAAGCACTGCCACGACGGCAACTACGATCAATACAATTGTACTCTTTTTCATAATCCCTTAATTTTTATCACTATTCACTATTCACTTTTCACTTTTCACTATTCACTTTTCACTATTCACTTTTCACTATTCACTTTTCACTCGCGCTCCGCGCGTCAAAACCTTCCCGTGCTTCCACCGCCACCGAAGTGTCCCCCACCGAAATGTCCGCCTATCGAACCGCCTCCGCCGAAGCCTCTTCCTCCGCCCATCATCATTCCTCCACCCATGCCACGTCCAAGTCCGGAAGTACCGTCATCCACGTTCACGTCCTTCGTCTCCTCATGACCGCAGTTGCTGCATCGGTAAGTCACCCTGCGCTTTCTCCGACCAATCAGTTCCGACTTCACGCCCTTCATCTTACGTTGTCCACACCTCGGACATTTCTTTACTGACGCAAAACTCACGATTACTACCAACGCAATGAGTATCAAGGAGAAAAAGGCGAATATCACGACAATATCCTCTTCACCCACATCATCATCCATATATCCCTGTCGGAAATCCTCGTCGCCACGTATGTAACCATCTATGGCCGACATGGTTGCCATCATCGCGCCATCCCAGTCACCCTTTCTCAGCAGGGGAACCATCTCCCTGTTCTGGATCCTCCGACACACGGCATCAGGCAAGGCACCTTCAAGGCCATCACCGGTAAGGATGGTGTAACTCCTGTCCTCCGTACATAGCATCACGAACAAGCCGTCGTCCTTGCCCTTATGGCCGATTCCGTACTTGTCCGACACCTCCTGACCGAACGAATAAGGGTCGTCGCCCTCGATATGCTTCACCACAGCCACCACGCTCTGCACACCCGTCTCCGTCTCCATCAACCTGAGCAGACGGTTAAGGCTGTCGACGGTCGTCTCGGCAAGCACTCCGTCAGGATTAATCACATATTTCGTCCTGTCCTGGAGATACACCATCGGCAGGTTGTCCGGAGTCCAGTAAGTCTGTCCCAGAGCCGTCAGTGCCCCCATCAGCACAACCATGTACATCAGAAACCTTTTCATATTTTCAATCTCCGACTGCGAAATTACGAAAAAAAAACGGGAACAGAGCAAAATAACGATGAAAAAAGTTTGGTTCCCTCAACTCTCAACTCTCAACTCTAAACTCTTACTTAAGGTGGGTTCTATAAATTCATTTCAGACGATTTTGAGATTTGTTTCGAGCAGATTGCTGCGCGGAGGGAGGGAGCAATGCGGGCATTGTGACCGACTGACAAACAGCAAGATGTCGAAAGAAATCCAAAAGCGACGAAAAGTTTATTCTAACCCATTGTTATGCTTCTCTATTAAAACGGTGAATTTTTAGAACCCACCTTAAACAGCTTCTGCGCAAAAGTGTTCAGGTACAGGCGCCAGTTTGCCCACACGTGACCACCGTCCGACTTGAAGAACGTATGTTCCAGCCCGCAGTCAGTCAGCGTCTTGTCGAGAGTCTCAGAATTCTTCCAGAGGAAGTCACTCGTCCCGCAGCACAGGAAGTACAGCTTCACCCCCGCCTTCTTCAGAGCCGTCACCTGCTCGGGAGTGGAACTGCCAGCAGCAGAGAGCGGACATATCCAGTCAAACATCTCCGGATAGAGATTAGTGGCCGTGATAGTATGACCGCCACCCATCGACAGTCCGGCAATGGCACGCCATTCAGGCTTTGCCTCCACCCTGAAGTTCCTCTCGATGAAAGGCACGATTTCCCTGCAGAGACTCTTCACGTAAGCATCCTGCATCCCAGGGCTGCGACGGTCCATCTGCTTCTCAGGCAACCCGAAAGTCTGAGCAGCCTGCTGACCGGGATTACCGTTAGGCATCACCACTATCATAGGCTTTGCAAGACCCTTCTCTATCAGGTTGTCCATGATCTGTGCAGCACGACCCATCGACACCCATGCCTCCTCGTCACCACCGGCACCGTGAAGCAGGTAAAGCACAGGATACTTCTGCTTGCCGTTCTCATAACCATAAGGAGTATATACCGTCAGACGCCTGTTGATGCCCAGGATGTCACTGTCGTACCACATATACCTCACCGTACCACGCTTGTTAGCCTCGCAGTAGTTTTCACTCCTCTCGCCAGGCACCAGCACCATGTTGAGATAGCGCGTACCGTCCCTCTGCACCATGAAGTTCTGCGGGTCGTTCACCGACACACCGTCCACCACGAAGTTGTAAGTATAGATTTCAGGAGCCGGAGCATCCACGCTGATCTCCCATATCCCGTTCGCCCCCTTCTTCATTGGCACACCCGATGCACTCCTGCCCTCCATCCAGTTACCCTGAAGACTGACCTGAGTGGCATAGTTGGCATTCAGGCGGAAAGTCATCTTTCCCTCCTTCACCTCAGGCGACACCACACGCTGTCTCCCGCCACGACTGAAATTACTAAGTTCCTGAGCCCATGCACCCCAGCACATAAGCACACACACTGCGAAGATTGTAAACCTTTTCATAATCATTTAATCATTTAATCGTTAATCGTTTCATAACCGAGCAAATCTTGTTTTCATCTGCAAATATAGTCAAAAATCCGACACCCCGCACCATTCCGCCGTTTTTTTTCACATCACCCGCAAATCCCAGCGCCTATGACAACAACAAAGGCAGCCGTTCGACTGCCCTTGCTAGTTAGACTTCCCCCGTCGCAGAGAGGGTCTGCTCCCCAAAATGCCGCCTTAGTGACATTCAGTCACT
>CALELI010000058.1 GCA_937902455.1 uncultured Prevotellaceae bacterium
ATGTTTAGATTAATGGTCATTAATGTTTTAAAATAAAAGATAAAGTCAAATGAAAAAGAAACTCGTGACGCTCGACGGCAATGAGGCCGCAGCGAACATTGCATACGAATTCACCGAAGTAGCAACCATCTACCCTATAACTCCGTCGTCTCCTATGGCCGAACTGACCGATGCATGGTCGGCAAACGGCAGGAAGAACATGTTCGGACAGACCGTCTCCCTCATGGAGATGCAGTCCGAGGCAGGGGCCATAGGTGCCGTTCATGGTGCTGCACAGACGGGGTCTCTCGCCACCAGCTTCACTTCCAGTCAGGGACTGATGCTGATGATTCCTGTCCTCCACAGGATTTCCGGCGAACGTCTGCCTGTCGTGCTCCATGTAGCTGCCAGGACCGTCGGAACTCATGCCATGAGTATCTTCGGCGACCATTCCGATGTGATGGGATGCCGCAACACAGGCTTTGCCATGATCTGCTCGGGAAGCGTGCAGGAGGTCGTCGACCTTGCCGGTGTCGCTCATCTTGCTGCCGTGAAGGGACAGACTCCGTTCATGCACTTCTTCGATGGTTTCCGCACCTCTCACGAGATCAACACCGTCGAGATGATTGACACCCAGAAACTCCGCGGACTGATGGACCTCGACTCCCTCGAGGCCTTCCGCCATCATGCACTCAATCCTGAGCATCCGCTCATGAGGAGCACGGTGCAGAATCCCGACATCTTCTTCCAGGTCCGCGAGGCAAGCAACAGGTATTATGACGCCTTGCCCGACATCGTGGAACATTATTTCTCAGAGATAAACAAGATTACAGGACGCGACTACCACCTCTTCAATTACTACGGGGCACCCGATGCCACTGAGGTCGTCATCGCAATGGGCAGTGTCTCCGGAACTGTCAAGGAAGCCGTGGGCTACCTCAATTCCAGGGGCAGGAAGACCGGATTCATCCAGGTACATCTCTACCGTCCGTTCAGCATGGACCACCTCATGAAGGTAATGCCTGCAAGCGTACGGAAGATTGCTGTCCTCGACCGCACGAAGGAACCGGGCAGCATCGGCGAACCACTCTACGAAGACGTCTGTACAGCCCTTGCCCGTGCCGGTTTCAGGGCCGATGTAGTAGGGGGGCGCTATGGTCTCTCCTCCAAGGACACCGAACCGGGACAGATTGTCGCCGTGTTCGATAATCTCCTCTCGCCGCAGCCGAAGAACGGCTTCACCATCGGCATCAACGACGATGTCACCCATCTCTCCCTCCCTCTGGCCGACTATGACGCCCAGCCGTCGTGCTTTGCATGCAAGTTCTGGGGACTCGGAGGCGACGGAACGGTGGGAGCAAACAAGAACACCGTCCACATCGTCAGCGAGCAGGCTGGGATGTTCGGACAGGCTTACTTCGAGTACGACGCCAAGAAGTCGTTCGGAGTCACAAAGTCCCACCTGCGTTTCAGCAGGAATCCGATAGAGAGTTCCTATTATGTCAAGAAGGCCGACTTCGTGGCTTGCCACAACCAGAGCTACATCGGTCAGTACGACATCGTGTCCGAGGTATCCGAGGGCGGCTCGTTCCTCCTCAACTGCAACAAGACCGACGAGGAACTCGGCGAGTGGCTGCCCGACGACGTGAAGCTCACCCTTGCACGCAAGCATATTCGTTTCTATGTCATCAACGCCACTGCCATCGCCATGCGTCTCGGACTCGGCAGCCATACCAACACCGTGCTCCAGGCAGCATTCTTCGCCACCTCTGGACTCATGGACAAGGACTCTGCCCTCGAAGCCATGAAGGCAGCGGCACGCAAGACCTACTTCACCAAGGGCGAGGAAGTCATCACGAAGAACATACAGGCCATCGAGTGTGGCGAGAACGAAGTCCATCAGGTCAGTGTACCATCCGAATGGGCAAACCTCATCGCTCATCCCTCATCGCTCATCACTAATCCCTCATCATCCTATCCCGACATCGTACGCAAGATGCTTCTTCCTGTCAACCAGCAGAAGGGCGACGACCTGCCTGTCAGCAACTTCACCGACTATGTCGACGGAACGGTCGAACTCGGACTCACTGCCTACGAGAAACGAGGCATAGCTGTACAGGTGCCAAAGTGGAACCCCGAGAAGTGCATCCAGTGCAACCGATGCTCGCTCGTCTGTCCTCATGCAGTCATACGCCCTTACATCCTCGACGAGGAAGAGAAGAACAGCGCACCCGAGGGACTTGCCACCATTCCTGCAACAGGAAGCAAGGTGAAAGGCATGTACTTCACCCTCACTGTCTCCGACTACGACTGCACCGGCTGCGCCAGCTGCGCCACCAACTGTCCTACCGACTCACTCGAGATGCAGCCGTTCGTCCCATCCCAGAACCAGTCGAAGGACAACGCTCCGTCCTTAAATATCAGTCCGAAGGAAGACTTCTTCAATCCATATTCCGTTAAGGGAAGCCAGTTCCGTCGTCCGCTCGTGGAATATTCCGCAGCATGTGCCGGATGCGGTGAGACTCCTTACGCCAAACTGCTCACCCAGCTCTTCGGCGACCGTGTCTACTGGGCCAATGCCACGGGTTGCAGTCAGGCGTGGGGCTCTGCCATGCCAGGCATACCATACTGCACCAACGAACGCGGTCACGGACCGGCATGGACCAACAGTCTCTTCGAGAACAACGCCGAACTCTGTCTCGGTATGTTCCTGTCTGTCAGACAGCGACGCAACTTTGTTCGCGAGAGGGTAGAGGAGTTGCTCTCCCAGTCCGAAGGCGAACTCCGCGACATCTGCCAGCAGTACCTCGACTCCTTCGACGACCTCGAAGCATCACGCCATACGGCCGACAGGCTCATCCACCATCTGCAGTCCGACCAGTCCTTGCCGGAGCCTCTGCGCACATCCATACTCTCCAACAAGGACATGCTCTCCAGGAAGACCTTCTGGATGTACGGAGGCGACGGATGGGCATACGACATCGGTTTCGGAGGCCTCGACCACGTCATCGCAAGCGGCGAGAACATCAATGTCTTCGTCATCGACAACGAGCTCTACGCCAACACCGGCGGCCAGAGCAGCAAGGCGACACCAGTGGGAGCAGTAGCCAAGTTCGCCTCCTCAGGCAAGAAGAGCCGCAAGAAAGACCTCGGAGCCATCATGATGACCTACGGCAATGTCTATGTCGCACAGGTGGCAATGGGAGCCGACCCCGCACAGCTCATCAAGGCAATAAGGGAAGCAGAGGAATACGACGGACCGTCAGTCATCATAGCCTACACACCATGTCTCTCCCACGGCATACGCATTGGAATGGACCATGTGCAAGCAGAAATGAAGCGAGCCGTCGAGAGCGGCTACTGGCACCTCTATCGCTACGACCCGCGCAAGGAACACCCGTTCCAGCTCGACTCCAAGGCACCGACCATGTCCTATACCGAGTTCCTCGACGGAGAAGTCCGCTTCTCCTCCCTCCGACGCACGTTCCCTGCCAACGCCGACACCCTCTTCGCCCAGGGCCAGGCCGAAGCCGCCACACGCACGGCACACTTCCAAGACCTCGATATATAAAGAAAATTCAACTTTCGCATGTATAATTTTATCTTCAGATTTATGAAAGATTTATGGAAAG
>CALELI010000059.1 GCA_937902455.1 uncultured Prevotellaceae bacterium
ACGGAATGTGTCGCAAGCAGCAAGGAGCGGACGTCGGTGCATCTTCGTCTTGAGCATCAGAGCCAGCTTGCCACTCATGGTAGTCTTACCGGCACCGTTCAGACCAGCCATGAGGATGACGGCAGGACGGTTCTCGAACTTCAGTTCGGCGGCATTGCCACCCATGAGGTCCGCCAGTTCGTCGTGCACGATCTTCACCATCATCTGACCTGGCTTGACGGCGGTGAGCACATTCTGGCCGAGAGCCTTCTGCTTCACGGTGTCAGTGAATGTCTTCGCCACCTTATAGTTGACATCAGCCTCAAGCAGCGCCTTGCGTACGTCTTTCAGCGTCTCTGCTACATTTATCTCGGTGATCTTACCTTCACCCTTGAGTATCTTGAACGAGCGTTCCAGCCGTTCGGATAAGTTTTCAAACATTATGCTATTTAATATTTATTTAATTTAATTCATAATTCATAATTCATAATTTAGCCGTTGGCTATTAGCCATTAGCTTTTTTCATTTTTCATTATTCATTGTTCATTGTTCATTGTTCATTGTTAACTGTTAACTGATAACTGATAACTATACCATAATCTTTATCGCGCCGAGAAGTCCGAAGGAAGCAGCCAGCATGATTACACCAGCCAGCAGCACACCGGCCATGACAGCCACTATGCTCTTGCGGAAGTTGAGGTTGAGGAAACTTGCCGCAAGAGTCCCCGTCCACGCACCCGTACCGGGAAGCGGAATGCCGACAAAGAGGAACAGAGCGACATAAAGTCCCTGTCCAGCCTTCGCCTCCAGTTTCCGGCCACCCTTCTCGCCCTTGTGCAGACACCACTGGCAGAATCCGCCAATCAGCTTCTTGTCCTTGCCCCATTCAAGGAACTTCCTTGCATAGAAGAATATGAACGGCACAGGCAACATGTTGCCAATCACTGCAATAACGCAGGCAGCAGTCATCGGCACATCAAAGAGCACCGCATAGGGAATGGCCCCTCTCAGTTCGACAAGAGGGAGCATCGATATCAGAAATACTATCAGATAACCTATCATCACGTAGTGTAATTGACTGCAAAGTTATGAAATAAATATGAGATAGGCCCAAGAATTGGGAAATTTTTCTTAACTTTGCAACATGAAAATGAAGAATCTTGACAATTCGGATGAAATATTTCCGTTAGACGATGATATAGAGTTTATCCCCGAAGGCCACAAATATCTATATAAAGGTATAGAGCCCTTCACGCCTGTGAGCAGCCTCTACATGAGTTTCTTCGCACCGTTCGATGCAGAAGGAATGGCCATGAGGAAGTCAGCGTCGTTAGGCAAGTCTCCCGAGCACATCATGGAAGAATGGGAAGTCTGCGGCACAAAGGCCAGCGAGACGGGGACCTTCATGCACAAGCAGATAGAGAACTACTTCAACGGAATCGAGATGACCGACCGCTTCACCTTCGACTTCGAAGGCAAGTACATCTCCCAGCACGAGGAAATCGACCTCTCGCGCGAACTGAGATACTTCATGTCCTTCCGCAGCCGGCTCACCTCCGTTCCATTCCGCACAGAATGGTGCGTGTGCGACCCCGTCCACAAAGTGGCAGGCACCATCGACTTCATCTGCAGGAACGAAGACGGCACCTTCGACATGTTCGACTGGAAGCACAGCCACAAGATCGACCCCAACGGACGCATCTACTCCTTCGGAAAGAACGGTCTCAGCCACATTCCCGACACCAGCTACTGGCACTACGTCCTCCAGCAGAACGCCTACCGGTACATCCTCGAGAACTACTACGGCATCCGTATCCGCAACATGCACCTCGTCATCCTCCACCCCAAGTACCCCGACTACATCGTCGCCATCGTCCCACGCAAGGACAAGGAAGTGGAAGTGATGATGAACTCCATGAACAGCTAAGATTTATGACAACCTCAACGGCGACAGGTCATCTTGCCAGCTTTGCATCCTATGCAATCTTTGGCCTCAACATCGTGATGTGCAAGGACATTGCCAACTCCGACATCCTGTCACCCTATGGACTCTTCCTCCTCAGGGCACTGGGAGCCACACTCCTCTTCTGGATCAGCTCACTCTTCATCCGTGAGGAGAAGATACCCTGGAAGGACATGCTCCACATCCTCTGTGCATCATTCGTCGGACTCCTCCTCCCCCAGCTCACCTTCCTCGTGGGAATCAGGGAAGCATCATCCATCGACTCCTCACTCATCAGCACCCTCTCCCCCATCTTCACCATGTTCTTCGCAGCCTATTTCATCAAGGAACCAGTCACATGGAAGAAAGCCGCAGGCGTCGTCATCAGCTTCGCCGGAGTGACATTCCTCATACTCAACTCACTCTACCACAAAGGCAGCGCCAGCACCCAGACAACCCCCACCGGGATGATACTGCTCTTCGCCAACTGCCTCACCTTCGCACTCTATCTCGGAGCATTCAAGCCCCTCATCGCACGCTACCACGTCATTACCTTCATGAAGTGGATGTTCCTCTTCACCCTCGTCATGAGCCTCCCCTTCTGCCTGTCCGACACCGTCAGCTTCACCACCTACGTCCTCACCCGGCCCGCCATCACACCCCAGCTCGCAGCCATCATCTGGGAGATAGCCTATGTAGTAGTCTTCGCCACCTTCCTCGCCTACCTCCTCATCCCCATAGGACAGAAGCGAATCCGCCCCACCCTCGTCAGCATGTACAGCTACATCCAGCCCGTCATTGCCGTGGTCATCAGCGTCATCATAGGCATGGACCACCTCACATGGATAAAGGACCTTGCCATCATCATGATATTCCTCGGAGTGGCAATAGTCAACCAGAGCCGCACCATCCCCCACGCAACCCCATACAGAAACCTGCAACAGTAACAGGTTTGGGATTGTTCATCTCAGACATGACCGAACACTATTACTGAACCTCGCCTGAAATATTTCTGAGCCGCGGACCAGATATTACTGAGTCGGAGGCCTTGTCCGTCTGCCTGAGGCTTCAAAACCTGAATTGATGAACACTTACATCATTTCACATACGATAGTCCCCTACTCTTGTTCCTCGCACCAGCACCTGCTGACGTGGCATTCACTTACTGTTGTTCCCGTGCACGGATACTATTGGCGTGACTTCCAATTCCTATTGGTGTTTGCCTCAAAAAGTATTGGCGTTTTCATCGAAACACCAATAGGTTTTGCCCCTGACACCAATAGTAATTGAATGCCATGCCACCCATAACCGCATGTTGCCACTGGAGTCGCTGCTGCCACCGTCTGCAGCAGGGGCAAATTGCATCAGCGCGTAATCACCCGCACAACCGATGATGATGTAACCTTCTTCGGCTCACCAGCAAAACATTATGTCTTGCTTCGACCCCAAAAGATGGAAGTTAGGGAACTCTATTTTTTTTGAACAATTTCCGTTTGCTTTGTTCTTTCAGAACTCTCGGTTTGAATGTCCTGAAGATTGCGAGTGAACTCACATCTTCATTCCCTTCTTC
>CALELI010000060.1 GCA_937902455.1 uncultured Prevotellaceae bacterium
CCTATAACCTTTAACCTATAACCTTTAACCTATAACCTTTAACCTATAACCTTTAACCTATAACCTTTAACCTATAACCTTTAGCCTAAAATCTATTCTTCATGTATTCCTTGAACTCCTCGTAGGTATTCAGATATCCCTCCCTCATGTAGCGATGTGAAGCCAGCACCACACAGACAGCATCCTTGGAGAAGTTCTCCACCCTGCACCACACGTCAGGACCGATATACAGTCCCTCATTCGGATTCGAGAGATGGCACACCACCGACGAAGTCCCGTCGTCCACATACACATCGAACTCCCCGGCAGCAGGAAAGAGGATTTCGGCACACACCTTGTGCGCATGTCCTCCCCGAGTCTGTCCTTCTGGCACATGTGAAATCCAGAACACTCGCTCCACATTGAACGGCAACTCACTATTGTCGACAAAGCACAGGATGCCCCTCTCGTCCTCAATCGAATGGATACGCATATCCTGAGCAGTAGGTTGCAACCTCACATTTTTGTAAACTCCCATCTCTGATAAAGTTTGTTTAACTGCAAAGGTACGAATAAGTGAGCGATTTACCAAATTTATTTGGATAAATCCGAACGAGAGTACCTTGCGCGCAGCGATAGTACGAATAAGTGAGCGATTTACCAAATTTATTTGGTTTTTCACTCACTTAATCGTATCTTTGCACCACAATTAAGGACAACGATGAGGCATTTTAAAATTTCTTCACATTTCATCGCCATACTCACCATAGCGATATGGGGTGAGACTTTCATATCCACCAAGCTCCTGCTACACGCCGGACTCTCCCCTGCCGACATCTTCATGTACCGGTTCTCCATAGCCTACATCTGCACACTCGTCATCTGTCACGACCACCTCTTTGCCAAGAACTGGAAGGACGAGCTCCGTTTCATTCTCATCGGTGCACTCGGAGGGAGCCTCTACTTCCTAACAGAGAACGAGTCACTTGTCCATGCCCAGGCATCCGATGTCAGCATCATAGTCACCTCCTGCCCCATCATCACATCAATCATCATGGCACTCTTCTATAAGAGCGAACGCCTCGTGCCACGGCAATACCTCGGGCTCATCGTCGCCTTCATAGGCATCATCTTCGTCATACTCAATGGCAAGTTCATCCTCCATATATCCCCGCTGGGCTACATGCTTGCACTCGGTGCAGCACTCTGCTGGGCTTTCTATTCGCTGGTCATAAAGGGAATAGTCAACAAGTACTCCATCTGGTTCATCAACAGGAAGACTTTCATCTACGGTCTCCTCACCATCATCCCCTATTATTTCCTCGTATCACCCCTCAAGACCGACACCGCCATTCTCTTCCAGCCAGCCGTCTGTGCCAATATCATATATCTCGGACTTGTGGCAAGCATGCTCTGCTTTGTCATGTGGACCTATGCCATGAAAGAAATCGGGACAGTACGTGCATCTGTCTACATGTACCTCAACCCCCTCTTCACCGTATTCTTCGCAGTCATCATCCTCCACGAAACCATCACCTGGATGGCCCTCGCCGGACTCTTCATTCTCATTCTCGGGATGATTATGGCCGAAAAGAAGTAGAAAGAGTACGACTCAGTTCAGGTGGGTTCTATAAATTCATTTCTTGCGATTTTGAGGTTTGTTCCGAGCAGATT
>CALELI010000061.1 GCA_937902455.1 uncultured Prevotellaceae bacterium
AATATTTATTATATGTCTGATTAATGTCTTCATTAATGTCTGATTAATGTTATAACTCAAATATTTATGCATATACTAAAGTTAAGTTATGTATTATTTGTATTGTTACTATTGTTCTTATTTTCTCTGCAAAGATAGTAAATCTGCGCGAGAAACGTGCATTAATATCCGAAAATATCTTCGAGAGATACTCGTCTGACTGGTGCCACAGCCTGAATGGCTCCCATGTCGAGCTCGCTCTCGTTGCCGAGAATGAGATACTTGTAAGTGCGTCCCTTCACATGATTCTGCTGGAAATCGATGATATCCTTGAGGGTCATGTCCTTCACCTTGTTGTAGACATCCTTGTCGATGTCGTAGTCAAGTCCGTGATTGCGGCTTGTAAGGTACTGGAAGAGCACGTTCTCGCGAATGACACGCTGAGTAGCAATTCTCTTCACGATGGCATCCTTCGCAAGACCGAAAGCAGGCTCTGACTGAGGGGTATTCTCGATGATTTCGTTGAAGGTACCGAATGCATCCATCATCTTGTCGTTCTGGGTGATGATATAAGAATAGAATGTATTGGTCAGTCCCTTGAATGCAGGTGCATTGTAGTATGCTGCTGCGCTGTAAGCCAGGCCTCTTGCCTCACGAAGTTCCTGGAATACCACACCGTTCATTCCTCCTCCGAAGTACTCGTTGAAGAGAGTCATCTGAGGTTCCAGTGAAGGGTCGTAAGTCTCGCCGTTGTCGCTGAAGCCCATCATGTAGATGTTCTTTGCATCGAACGGAGCGATGAGGACTTCGTTCTCCGGTGTAGGGAGTGACGGATAGATGTCGGCTTCCACACCGTCAACAAGGTTTGCTGCGGTGAGTTCCGGGTTGATTTCCTTCTCGAGCTCGTCCAATGAGAGCGGACCATAATAGAGGATGGTCTTCTTGTAATTGAGCAGGTCGGTGAGCTTGCCGAGGAGGGCCTGAGGGTCGGCGGCAGCCAGTTCCGAGGCGGACATGATGTTGGTGTTCTCGTTGAGCGGGCCGAACTGACCGAAGGCACGGAGCTTGGCGAAGCAAGTGCGCTGGTCGTGCTTTGCGTCGGCACGGGCCTTGAGCAGGTCACTCACGAGGTTTTCGTATACAAGTTCGTCGCTCTGTACGTTCTTTATCCAGTTGATGAAGAGGGAGAGTGCCTGAGGCATGTTCTCTGCCAGACCTGACACTGAGAGGACAGACACATTGGAAGACACACTCACGCTGGCATTGCAGGCAAGGTGGTAGAGTTCCTTCTGGAGTTCCTCAGGAGAGAGCTTGTCGGTTCCGAGATATGAGAAATAGTCGGCAGCAGTGGTGAGTTCCTTGTCGGCCTTGCTACCGTGATTGATGCGGAACTGGAGCATGAAGGTGCCGTTCGTGGTGTTCTCCTTGTAGAGGACCTCGTCGCCGTTGGCGTATGACTTCTGAGTCATCTCCTTCTGGAAGTCAACGAACACAGGCTCAATAGGCTTTACGTCGGATGCAACGATGTCCTTCACGAACTGGCTCTGCTTGTCGCGGTTCATCTCGATTGGCGAGATGGCTGGCTTCTCTATCTTCTTCTCGTCGGGATCAGGACCCTGGAGCTTATAGATGCACGCATAGCCTTCAGTGATGTACTTGTTGGCATAAGCCACGACATCCTGTTTTGTAATCTTGCTCAGACGGTCGAGTTTCTCCACCTCGTCCTTCCATTCAGTGCCGTTCACGAACGACTGTACGAACTTGTCGGCACGGCTGGAATTATCCTCAAGACTGCGCATATACTGGAGTTTCATGTTGTTGATGATTGACTCGAGCAGCTTGTCGTCGAAGTTTCCACTCTTCAGTTTCTCCATCTCCCCGAGCATGAGGTCCTTTGCCTCGTCGAGTGTCTGTCCGTCCTTAGGAACGGCAAGGGCGATGAGCTCGGAGAAGTCGCTCATGGTGTTGACTCCGCTACCGCTCTGCAATACCTTCTGCTGCTGGTTGAGGTTGATGTCGAACAATCCAGCCTTACCGTTGTTGAGAATCTCGCCTACGATTTCTGCATAGTCGCTGTCGAGGCTACTTGTCCCCGGCAATCCCCATGCGAGGACTATCTCTGCTGCCTCAGGACCGTAGACTTCACGCTTTACAGGAGCGGTGAGCACATTCAGCGGAATGTCGGTCAGCTCTGCACGCTGAGCCTCTACATCGGGATTTGCCTCCCAGTCACCGAAGTACTTCTTTATGATCTTCACTGTCTCGTCGAAATCGAAGTCGCCACTCATACAGATGGCTACGTTGTTCGGCACATACCACTTGGCAAAGTGGTTCTTAATGTTTGTGATTGACGGATTCTTGAGGTGGTCACCCTTTCCGATCACTGTCTGCTTGCCGTAAGGATGGTTAGGGAAGAGAATCTGTCCGATAGCCTCCCATACCTTTCTCATGTCCTGAGTGAGAGAGATGTTGTACTCCTCATACACTGCTTCCAGCTCGGTGTGGAAGCCACGGATTACCATGTTCCTGAAGCGGTCACTCTGTATCTTTGCCCAGTTCTCAATCTGGTTCGACGGAATGTCCTCCACGTAGCAGGTCACGTCGTCGCTTGTATAGGCGTTGCTGCCGTCAGAACCAATGGAAGCCATCAGCTTGTCGTACTCATTTGCAATGGCATAGGTAGATGCCTTGTAGCTGATGCTGTCGATTTCGTGATAGATGGCCTTGCGTTCCTCAGGGTCGGTCTTGGTGCGATACACCTCATAGAGAGCCTCAATCTTGTCGAGGAGAGGTTTCTCTGCTTCGTAGTTGCTCGTTCCGAAACTGTCAGTACCCTTGAACATAAGGTGTTCGAGATAGTGTGACAGACCTGTAGTCTCGGCAGGGTCGTTCTTTCCACCCACGCGTACTGCTATGTAAGTCTGGATTCTCGGCTGGTCCTTGTTGACCGTAAGATAGATTTTCAACCCGTTGTCGAGGGTGTAGATTCTTGTCTCCATCGGATCACCAGGAACCGACTCGTACTTTTCAGAACAACTTGCAGCAAAGAATGCCACAAGCATCATTGACACGATAAAGGCTAATTTTGATTTCATAGATTTTAAGTATTTTTATTTGGCCGTTGGCCATTGGCCATTAGCCGTTGGCTTTTTCATTGTTCATTATTCATTGTTCATTTTTTTGTGCAGCAGGTGAGTTGCAGTCTTCCACTTCACTCCCCTCACGAAGTCGTTGAGCTGTTCCTCGCTCACGTCACCCATGTCAAACTCCTTCCTGGCATCGGCCTTCACCAGTTCCACCCAACGGTCGTAGGCCTCCTCGTCGTGACTGACGACAGGGAAATCATGTTCCAGCGCCGAAATGGCAGCAAGGAGTGATTCTATGCTTCCTATTTCTCCACATTCGACCTTCTTCACAATTTCTTCCACATCACGCTTTCTTGCAATGCAACCCAGCATGTCCACATATTCCACGTCGTCCCAGTCCTTGTCGCAGAGGTCGATGATGAGCCTGTAGTAGTCGATGCCCTTCTCGAGTGCGCTCTTCGTGATGACGCAGCCTTCATGGAAGTATTCGTCCACATCTCCGGCAGTGGCTTTCAGTTCGCTGAGGAGTGCCAGGCCCTGTCTTGCAAACTGACGGATGTAAGGATTCGGGAAGTCAAAGGATATGATGTCGCGCCTTGCATTCTCCTTCCTCGCATCGCGTTTCGGCCATTTGTTGATGTCGCGCCATGTACCTACGGTCTTGATGTTCACTCCCGGCACGATATATGTCTTCTCCTGACTGGCAAGCACGTATGAGAACGGCAGGTTCGAGAGGTCAGGATGCTGAGTGAGCTTGCCCATCACCATCGAGAATGCCCCGATAGTTGCCGGCCAGAGGATATGACAGCCCGAGGCAGTCTTCGCACCTCGCTGGAGTGTCCCCCAGTGGATTGGGCCCATCTTGTAGGCATGGTTGCTCTGATTGGTGTTGGAGCCTGCGTTGTAGAAGGAGAACTCGCCTCCGATGAGCAGGGTACTCTTGTGGTGGCTGCACGCAAACGGGCCACAGAGTGCCGCACAGGCCTCTCCGTTGTCCATATAGGCATTGGCGAAGAAAAGTGATGCCTCGCTGGAGAAGCCCTTGCCGACATGCACGGCCTCGCCTACGAAACTCTCATACACTTTCGCACCGTCAGTAACCGTCGCTCCACAGGCAGTCACGGAGTTTTCCATGATGACATCGACACCCACATAACTCGGTGCATCCTCACTGCTGCAAATGATGGAATCCACAATCTTTGTGGCACCTTCTATCACGGCATGGTCACCGATGACAGTCTTCCGGACAGTCTCCTTATATTCCTGATTCCCTAATTCCCTGATTCCGTCATAGTGAATCATCATCCATGCCAGCTGGGCAGTCAGTTCAGGTATGAGCATCACATTGCCGTCACCACCCTCGTTGAGGACGGAAATCACAATCGGCCTTGCCTGCTTCCCGCTGCCTTTAAGCATCTTCACATCAGAGATTCGCACATCCTTACCAATCTCCACATGACCATAGAAATTAGTATTGCGCACGTTCTTCACCTCGAAATCATCGTCAACACTCACCAGCGACCAGTCCTCGGCCCAGCAATGCTGCCTTCCTTCGAGTTGTTCTATTTCTTTATCATTCAGTTTCCTCATATTCTTCTTTGTTCATTTTTCATTCTTCATTTTTCATTCTTCGTAGACTTCGTACAGAAAGTCATTATACGGATATTTCTGCACATGAAGTTCACGGACTTTCTTATAGAGCAGTTCCTTGAATTCCTTCATGTTCTCCCCCTTCGCGGCAGAGACGAAGAAGCAACTGTCGCCCATCTTGGCCATCCACGTGTTCATCAGTTCCTCGAGAGGTATGTTCTCCTTCGTACGAGGCGTGAGGTCGTCCTCGTCCTTTGGGGTCCAGGTGTAGGCGTCAATCTTGTTGAAGAGAATCATCGACGGCTTGTCGCTTGCGCCGAGATCGCCGAGGGTCTTCTCCACCACCCTTATCTGTTCCTCGAAGTCAGGATGAGAGATGTCCACCACATGAACGAGCATGTCGGCCTCTCTCACCTCGTCGAGTGTCGACTTGAACGACTCCACAAGGTCTGTAGGGAGTTTGCGGATGAACCCGACCGTGTCGGATAGCAGGAACGGGAGGTTCTCTATCGTCACCTTCCTCACCGTCGTGTCGAGTGTGGCAAACAGCTTGTTCTCGGCAAACACATCACTCTTCGAGAGCAGGTTCATCAATGTCGACTTACCCACGTTAGTGTAGCCCACAAGTGCCACCCTTATCAGTCGTCCACGATTCTTTCTCTGCGTGTTCTTCTGGGTGTCGATGTCGTTCAGGCGCTGTTTCAGCAGAGCCATACGGTTGCGGATGATTCGCTGGTCCATCTCCAACTGGGTTTCTCCCGGTCCTCTCAGGCCCACACTACCACCTCGCTGTCTTTCGAGGTGAGTCCACAGACGAGTGAGTCGTGGCAACATATATTTATACTGAGCCAGTTCCACCTGAGTCTTTGCAGTAGCCGTCTGGGCTCTCATGGCAAAGATATCGAGGATAAGACTCGTCCTGTCGAGAATCTTCACCTGCAGTTCCTTCTCGATATTCCTTATCTGCTTCGCACTCAGTTCATCATCAAAGATGACCATCCCCACTTCTCTCTCCTCGTCCTCCTCGGCCTTTATGAAGGCACGGATTTCCTCGAGTTTTCCGGTGCCGACGTAGGTCACACTACTTGGCCCACCCACTCTCTGGGTGAATCTCCTTATGACCTTTGCACCAGCCGTCTGTGCAAGGAATTCCAGTTCATCAAGATACTCGTTCGTCTTCCTCTCACTCTGCTGAGGAGTGATAAGTCCCACGAGCACCGCTGTCTCCACTTTTGGTTCAGTTATGATAAATTCTTTCACTTCAACTACGATTTAACTTGCAAATCTACGCAAAAAAACTGACTTCTCCACCATATAAATATATAAAAGTGCCATTTCTTTACTTTTTATAACATTTCGCTACCAAACCCTCCCGTAATTCCCGCACAAAAAAACAAATGGGAAGGCGAGACAAAGGATTCGAATTCTCCCGTTCAGAAAATAAAAACGAAAGTCTTCCAACTTTTATTTTGTATTTCGCTCAACTTTCACTAACTATACCTCGCATTTCTTATGATAGCTTGCTCCAAGCTGGCTGACTTGCACCAGCCACGCTTGACTGCAAGCGAAATGCTCTATGAAATTACTCACGTTCGGAAAAAACCAAATAAATTTGTTTTTTCGCTCACTTATTCGTAACTTTGTCTCCGAATATGCATTTCAGCGAAGTCATAGGACAACAGGAGGTCATTGAACGACTGAAGAAAGAGGTGGACGGAGGACGTCTGCCCCATGCCCTGTTGCTCTACGGACCTGAAGGAAACAGCGGAATGGCCATCGCTCTCGCCCTTGCAGACAAATTGCTGGGCGTGAACGCAAATGGACAGGCTATGGTGGACAAGTTGCAACATCCCGACCTGCACTTCGCCTTTCCTATCTACAAGAAAGTCTCGGGAAAGGATGCGCTGAGTGACCATTTCATAACGGAATGGAGGGGGCTCGTGACCGAGAATCCTTATTTCGGCTATCAGGAATGGATGGAAGCTTGCGGGGCCACTACCCAGCAACTGATGATCTACGAGGCCGAGAGTGACAATCTCATGAAGAAGTTGTCGCTGAAGGCCAGCCAGGGTGGAAACAGGATTGTGATTGTCTGGCTGCCAGAGAAGATGAATGCCACCTGTGCGAACAAAATCCTGAAACTGCTCGAGGAACCACCAACAGGGGTTGTGTTCATAATGGTCAGCGAACATCCGGAACTGTTGCTGGAAACAATAAGGAGCAGGGTGCAGGCCATATCGGTACCGAAACTGCAGGAGGAGGACATCACCAAAGCACTGACGGAGAAATTCCATGTGGCTGACTCCCATGCCGAACTGATTGCGAGGACCTCGTACGGCAACATGGCCGCTGCCCTGAGAAGTATAAGCGACGACTCGGAAAACGAGGAATATTTCGACCTGTTCGTGGAACTCATGCGACTGAGCTATGTCCGTAAGGTGAAGGAGATGAGAATCTGGAGCGAGAAGGTGGCAGGACTGGGACGCGAGAAGCAGAAGAACTTCCTGAACTACTGCCAGAGAATGCTTCGCGAGAACTTCATATATAACTTCAGGCGGAGCGACATCGTCTACATGAACGCGAGAGAGCAGGAGTTTGCAGTGAAATTTGCGCCTTACATCAACGAGAACAACGTGATGGGCATCATGGAGGAACTCTCCCTGTGTCAGCGCGACATTGCACAGAATGCGAACCAAAAAATTGTGTTCTTCGACTTCGCGCTGAAAATGATAGTACTCATAAAGAATAGATAGTGCGGCTGATGCCGAGTGAATAGTGAAAAGTGAATAGTGAAAAGCGAATGAAGAATGAAAATGGACACTCACATTTCGGATTTCGTAACTCATAATTAATACAATATGAACGAATATAAAGTAGGTGACGGATTATGCGGAATAAGCATCGAGGGATGCAACAAGCGTCCTGGAAAGATGAACGCATACGACTATATGGCAGACTTGCCCGGCAACAACAAGTCGAGTGAAATAATAGAGGTAGAGTTCAAGGCTCCACGAAAGGGCTATTTCATCAACAGCAATCATCTGGATCTGCAGAAAGGTGACATCGTAGCAGTCGAAGCTAACCCTGGACATGACGTGGGTACGGTGACGATGACAGGACAGCTGGTGGCCCTGCAGATAAAGAAGGCGAAACTGAAACCCGACGTGGAACTGAAGCGAATCTACCGCAAGGCCCGTCAGTCAGACCTTGACAAATGGGAGGAGGCAAAAGCTCGCGAACACGAGACGATGATCGAGTCACGCCAGATTGCAAAGGGTCTGGGACTGGAGATGAAAATCGGTGACGTGGAATATCAGGGTGACGGAGGAAAGGCCATCTTCTATTACATTGCAGACGGACGAGTGGACTTCCGCCAGCTCATCAAGGACCTTGCAGCACGATTCCATGTGAGGATTGAGATGAAGCAGATTGGTGCGCGTCAGGAAGCAGGACGAATCGGAGGCATGGGACCTTGTGGAAGGGAATTATGCTGTGCGACATGGATGACAAAGTTCGTAAGTGTCTCCACCAACGCGGCACGTTTCCAGGACATGTCGCTCAACCCGCAGAAACTGGCCGGACAATGTGCGAAACTGAAATGCTGCATGAACTATGAGGTGGACCAGTACGTAGAGAAACTCAAACGGCTCCCTTCACGCGAAATCGTTCTATATACTCTTGACAAGGAATACTATTATGCGAAGGTCGACATCCTCAGCCGAATGGTTACTTACTCCACTGACAAGCACTTGTTCGTGAACGCTGTCACCATCTCTGCAGACCGCGCCTTTGAGGTGATAGAGATGAACCGTCATGGCCAGAAACCGGAACGGCTTGCCGAGTCGGAGGATACCTTCGACAACAAGGCCCTTGACCTCGTGGAACAGGAGAACATCGCCCGCTTCGATAAGTCGAAGAAGAAAAAGAAGAAGAAAAAACCATCAAACTCCCAGCAGCCAAAAGGTGAATAACAAGATATTTCTGCTGTTTACCTGTATCTTGTTTGCAGGATGTACGGGAACGTGCATCTACACAGATTATCAAGATATACGCAGTAACGAATGGGGTGTGGATGACACACTCTGTTTCGAACTGCCTCGGATGGATTGTCCCTCGGTGGTATCTCCGACTGTGATGGTCAGGATCAACGACAATTACAGGCATAACCGCCTCAACATGCTCGTGGAACTCGTGGCTGAAAAAGTAGTGACACAGGACACCCTCTCCATCGAACTGTTCAGCAAATCGGGGAAATCACAGGGAAAGGGGCTCGTACATCCTGAATCGGTAGTTCATCTTCCCGAGATACCACTCGACACCATCAACTACACATATCGCATACGCAGCCTTATGACCGACAGCGTAACTGCCGGAGTGTCAAGCATCGGAATCCGTATTGACAAATCAGTAGAAGAAATAATAAGCGAAGAGGATGGCAGCGATGATGCCGAATAGGTCAGCAAGCAATCCGCAACCTACAGAATAACGATACTTCTTTATACCTACACTTCCGAAATAGATAGTAAGAATGTAGAATGTCGTGTCGGTACTGCCCTGGAATATACAAGCCAGGTGACCGACGAAAGAGTCTGGTCCGTAAGTCGACATCGCCTCCAGCATCATTCCCCTGGCACCACTTCCGTTCAGAGGTTTCAGCAGCGCAACAGGAAGGGCACCGGTAAAGTCGCTGTTGATTCCACATAGTTTTACAACATAGGAAATACCTTCCTGAACCCATCCCAGAGCTCCAGAAGCCTTGAATACACCTATAGCGGCAAGGATGGCAACAACATAAGGAATGAGAGATACTGCAACCTTGAATCCGCCCTTTGCTCCTTCAATGAACGACTCGTAGACATTAATCTTCTTGCAGAACCCGTACATCACGAAAAGGGCAATGGCACCGAGAATCAGACAACTGGTAAGCACCCTGCAGAATGCCTGGACCTCATCATTAGTCATTCCGTTCATCACCCAGAAGAAACCTCCAATCAAGGCAATGATTCCCAGGAACAGTCCGATAAGTGCCGGCTTGAATACATTTATCCTCTGCCAGAGCGCACAGACAAGAACTCCCAACGTGGTGGATGTAGCCGTCACGAGAAGAAGTGGAACAAACACATCAGTAGGGTCGACAGCCCCAGCCTTCGAACGGTAGGCCATGATGCTTACTGGAATGATGGTCAGTCCTGCCGTGTTCATCACGAGGAACATAATCATCGGATTGCTCGCCGTGTCCTTCTTTGGATTTATAGACTGCAGTTCCTGCATTGCCTTGAGTCCCATAGGAGTAGCGGCATTGTCAAGACCGAGCATATTGGCCGATATATTCATGAATATTGCGCCCAAGGCTGGATGGTCTTTCGGAATGTCAGGGAAGAGTTTTGTCAGGACAGGAGAAAGGAACCTCGCCAGACGGTTCACCATGCCGCTGTCCTCGCCGATTTTCAGGAGTCCCATCCAGAAAGTCAGCATGCCGGTAAGTCCCAAAGTCATCTCGAACGCCATGTTCGCCATGTCGAAAGTGGCATCCATCATGGCTGGCATAGTTTCGGTATCTCCAAGGAAACAGAGGCGGATAAGACCGACCACGATTCCTATAATGAAGAGTGCAATCCAAATATAGTTAAGTGTCATAATGAACACAAAGGTAAATCTTTTTTTGCTCCTGACCAAAAAAATCATGAATTATGCTCCGAGTTTTGCACACTTGAACACCTTTAATAAAAAAATAACGCGTGAAGAATTATGAATTGTGAATTATTTTGTATCTTTGCACTCAATATGCGCATATTCAAAAGACTGGATACTTTTGTGCTGAGGAACTTCCTCTTGCTGTTTGCAGGTACATTCTGTATCTGCATGTTTGCGGTAATGATGCAGTTCTTCTGGAAGTATGTCGATGAAGTGGTGGGTAAAGGACTGGACATATGGACAATAATGAAATTCTTCTACTATGCTGCAGGAACCCTCGTTTCCATGGCCCTCCCACTTGCCATCCTACTTGCTTCCCTCATCTCCTTCGGCAACATGGGTGAACGGCTCGAACTGCTATCCATAAAGGCTGCCGGTATTTCGCTCATTCGTACCCTCAGGCCGCTCATCATCCTCATGATAGTATTCTCAGGCGTGTCGTTCGTCTTCCAGAACAACATTGCTCCGAGTGCCGAACTGAAGATGATGCAAATGCTATGGTCCATGCGCCAGAAGTCGCCAGAACTGGATATTCCTGAAAGCACATTCTATTCCGGAATCGACGGACTGAATCTCTTTGTCCACAAGAAGAACAAGGAAACAGGTATGCTCTATTCCATGATGATCTACGATATGCGTCAGGGAGTCCACAATGCCCACATACTATTGTCTGACTCCGGATATCTCGAGACGAGTGCCGACAAGAAATATCTGCTTCTCCACATGTTCAGCGGGGAACAGTTCGAGAACCTTCCATCAGGAACACTGGGCACTCAGAACATCCCTTACCGCCGCGAGACATTCGTGGAGAAACACTTCCTCATTGACTTCGACATGAACCTCAACATGATTGACGCAGAGGACTTCTCCCGTTCAGCATCGACAAAGAATATCAGCGAGGTGCTCGTAGGTATCGACACACTTGAACAACAATGCGACAGTATTGGTCGTTCTCTCTATGAAGGCGAGAAGCTGCGCACACTCTATATTCCATCGCTCGAGAGGAGCGAAGAGGCATCAACATCTCTCAACCCTATCTCAGCAAAGAAGCAAGCCATTACGAACGATAAGTCTGCAAAGGTTCCCGCAATGGTTGAAATCGACAGTATCTTCAGCCATCTCACACCTAACGAAAAAAATGGAGTCATACAGAACGCCCTGCAGAAAATACAGATGCAGCAACAGGAACTCGACTGGTCGACCGGCTATCTTCAGGACAACGAACGACTTCTCCGAAGATATCGCATACAGTTCTGGCAAATCATAGCTATGTCCCTATCCTGCCTCGTATTCTTCTTCGTGGGAGCACCACTCGGAGCAATCATACGTAAGGGAGGACTCGGAATGCCGACTGTAGTCGCCGTACTTGTGTTCATCCTCTATCTCATGATCAATACCAGTGGAGTGAAACTCGCTCGCGAAGGAAGTATCCCTGCTTGGCTGGGAGTATGGGGAAGCACCATCGTACTCGCTCCTCTCGGAGCATTCCTGACCGTGAAGTCCAATAACGACTCAGTGGTCTTCAACATGGACTCCTATGTCATCTTCTTCCGCAAGTTGCTCGGCATACCTGTCAAGCGCCACATATCGCGGAAGGAAGTGATTATCAACGACCCAGACTACAGCAAGATGTACACCCAGATTCATGTTCTCGAAAGGGAAGCAAGGACATATCGCTCGTCCCACAAGAGACTGTGGCCACATCAGCAGCTGTGGCAAATAGTGACTAACAGGCACGATAACGAACTCGAACAGATAAGTCAGCATCTTGAAGCATGTGTGGAAGAATTATCGAACAGCAAGGACCGTCAGATTCTCTATGTCCTCAATGAATTCCCGGCCATCAATCTAGCACCTCGTTTCCGCAACAGGGCCCGTCGTGACTGCCGTACCGTAGCACATGTCTGCAAGAAGATAACCGACCAAATAGAAAAGATACAGAATGGATAAAGACACTGAGAAAATATTTTGCAGCATAGAAGAGGCTGTCGAGGATTTCCGTCAGGGTAAGATGGTCATCGTGGTTGATGATGAAGACCGCGAGAACGAAGGCGACTTCATCACACCAGCCGAACTCATCACCCCAGAGAAGGTGAATTTCATGCTGAAGGAAGGACGTGGAGTGCTGTGCGCCCCTATCACCATGTCCCGCGCAAAGGAACTTGAACTCGACCATCAGGTAGATAACAACACCTCTATGCTGGGAACACCTTTCACAGTCACAGTCGACAAGATTGAAGGTTGCACCACAGGAGTATCTGCATCCGACCGTGCCGCCACCATCAAGGCACTCGCCGACCCAGCATCCACGCCGAAGACCTTCGGCCGTCCGGGACACATCAATCCACTCTATGCTCAGGACAACGGAGTCATCCGCCGTGCCGGACACACAGAGGCAGCCATTGACCTTGCACGACTTGCAGGGATGAACCCTGCCGCAGCACTCATCGAGATTCTCAATCCCGACGGAACAATGGCCAGACTACCCGAACTGAAGGCAAAGGCCCAGCAATTTGGAATGAAACTCATTCAGATCAAGGACATCATAGCCTATCGTCTCTGCAAGGAATCACTTATAGAGAGAGGAGTAGAGGCAGACCTCCCTACTGACTACGGACATTTCCGTATCATTCCGTACCGCCAAAAGAACGGACTTGAACATGTTGCACTCATCAAGGGTACATGGGAAAAAGATGAGCCAGTACTAGTCAGGATGCACTCTTCCTGCGCTACAGGCGATATCTTTGCATCACGCCGATGCGACTGCGGCGAACAGCTCCACAAATCCATGCAACTCATTGAGAAGACTGGCAAGGGAGCAGTAGTATATCTCAGTCAGGAAGGACGTGGAATCGGTCTGATGAACAAGATAGCAGCCTACAAACTCCAGGAAGAAGGACTTGACACCGTCGATGCCAACATCCATCTCGGATTCAAGCCCGACCTGCGGGACTACGGAGTAGGAGCACAGATCCTGAGAGACCTTGGCATCAGTAAGATCCGTCTGCTCACCAACAACCCAGTCAAGCGAGTAGGACTCGAGGGCTACGGACTGGAAATAGTGGAAAACGTCCCTATCGAAGTCACACCAAACGAATACAACGAGAAATATCTCCGCACGAAGAAAGACCGCATGGGACATACACTACATTTATAATTGACAATTGATAACTTATAATTAATTTTTAACTGTTAACTGATAACTGTTAACACTCAAATTCAGATATGGAACTTTCAAACCGACTCCGCAACCTGCAACCATCAGCCACTTTGGCCATGTCGCAGAAGAGCAGTGAACTGCAAGCACAAGGTATCGACATTATCAACATGAGTGTCGGCGAACCTGATTTCAACACTCCAGACCACATAAAGGAAGCTGCCAAGAAGGCAATTGACGACAACTTCAGCCGTTACAGTCCTGTGCCAGGCTATCCTGCACTCAAGAACGCCATCGTGAAGAAGCTCAGGGAAGAGAACGGCCTCGACTATTCTCCATCACAGATACTCGTTTCCAGCGGTGCCAAGCAATCAGTATGCAACACCGTACTGGTTCTTGCCGGTCCTGGCGACGAAGTGATAATCCCTGCACCTTACTGGGTCAGTTACCCACAGATGGCACTCCTTGCCGAAGCCACCCCGGTATTCATAGAGGCTGGCATTGAGCAGAACTTCAAGATTACTCCTCAGCAACTCGAGGATGCCATCACCCCAAAGACAAAGGTTCTCATCCTCTGCTCCCCATCCAATCCTACAGGCTCAGTCTACAGCCGTGAGGAACTGGAAGGACTGAAGGATGTTCTCCTCCGACACGAGAACGTCATTGTCATCGCTGACGAAATCTACGAACATATCAACTACATCGGACACCACGAGTCAATCGCACAGTTCCCGGAACTCCGCGACCGAGTTGTCATCGTCAACGGAGTGTCCAAGGCCTATGCCATGACAGGATGGAGAATCGGATTCATTGCTGCTCCGGAATGGGTAGTGAAAGGCTGCAACAAACTTCAGGGACAGTACACAAGTGGACCATGCAGTGTCAGCCAGAAAGCTGCACAGGCTGCATACGAAGGCAGTCAGGACTGCGTGGAAGAGATGCGCCGTGCCTTCGAGAGAAGGAAAGACCTCATCGTTGGACTCATCCGCGATATTCCAGGGCTTGAGGTCAACAACCCTCAGGGAGCATTTTATGTATTTCCTAAATGTTCAAGTTACTTTGGCAAAAGATGCGTAGTCGAAGGACAGGAATGGGCAATCAACAACTCAACCGATTTTGCCATGTATCTCCTTCAAGTTGGCCATGTAGCCAGTGTCGGCGGTGATGCATTCGGAAGTCCGGAGTGTTTCCGTCTCAGCTACGCCACCAGCGACAGCAACATCATAGAGGCATGTCGAAGAATCAAGGAGTGCTTATCAAAATTCTGATAACGCTTTTATCACGATTAAGGCAGAACAAACAAGGGCAGCCAATTGGCTGTCCTTGATTGTTTCTAAAGGTACATAGAGTATTCTGGTACTACGAAATCAGAACATTCTTGTCACCCTTGACAATCCTGCCGATTACAGAGGCTTTCTCGCCATGGGACTGGAGGATGGTAATGGCTTTCTGGGCCTCGGACTCAGGAAGTACTACAACCATGCCGATTCCCATATTAAAGATGTTGAACATCTCGCGGTGAGGGATATTTCCTTTCTCTTCAAGGAAACGGAATACTGGGAGTATCTCCCAACTGCCTTCCTGAATCTCGACTGCCTGCCCGTCATGGAGCACTCGAGGGATGTTCTCGTCAAATCCACCTCCAGTGATGTGACAGATAGCATGAACGTCGGTGTTGTGGATGACATCAAGCACTTGCCTGACATAAATCTTGGTAGGTGTGAGCAACCAGCGCAGTATCTCTTCATCGTCCATGAGATTGTTGTCGGCAAGAATCTTGCGTACAAGACTGAATCCATTACTATGGACTCCTGAAGATGCAATTCCCACAAGTACATCACCTTCTGTGACCTTGCTTCCGTCAATGAGTTTGCTCTTCTCCACCACTCCAGTAGTATAGCCTGCTATGTCGTATTCTCCGTCGGAGTACATTCCAGGCATCTCTGCGGTCTCACCTCCCACAAGAGCACAGCCGGCCTGACGACAACCTTCTGCAACTCCGCTGACTATGGCCTCGACCTTCTCGGGGATGTTATGGCCGATAGCCACATAGTCGAGGAAGATAAGTGGTTCTGCTCCCTGTGCCAGGACATCGTTGACGCACATTGCGACTGCATCGATACCGATGGTATCGTGCTTGTCAAGACGGAAAGCAAGCTTAAGTTTCGTACCTACTCCATCTGTTCCACTAACGAGTACTGGTTCCTTGACTCCAAGGGCACTGAGGTCAAACATTCCTCCAAAGGAACCGATGCCACCCATGCTGCCCTTGCGCATTGTGCTGTTCACATGTTGCTTGATACGACTTACTACTTCATATCCTGCTTCGAGATTCACTCCCGCCTTTTCGTAACTTATTGCCATAATGTAATTTTAGGTGGGTTCTATAAATTCATTTCTTGCGATTTTGAGGTTTGTTCCGAGCAGATTGCTGTGCGGAAGGAAGGAGTGATGCGGGCATCATGACTGACTGACAAGCAGCAAGATGCCGAAACAAAACCAAAAGGGCTGAAAAGAACGATATCACCCATATTTGAAAAATTATTACTTATTCGGTGAATTTATAGAACCCACCTTTAATTAATGTCTCCTATTGTCTCTATTCCCTCCTGATTGTAGAGCGATGTAGGGTATTCGCCAGTGAAGCAAGCCAGACAGAGTTCGGAACATCCGAAAGTGGATGCTGTGGTTGACTCTGGGGACAGGTATCCGAGTGAATCGGCCTGTATACACTCACAGGCTTCCTCGAGTGTGCGGTTTGAGCAGAGGAGTTCTTCGTATGTAGATGTGTCGACTCCGTAGAAACACGGATGTTTCATCATAGGACTGGCTATGCGCACATGAATTTCCTTTGCACCTGCATCACGGAGAAGCTTGACTATCTGCAAGGAGGTAGTTCCACGTACAATCGAGTCATCGATGAGTGCTATGCGCTTGTCCTTCACGATACTTCTCACAGCCGAGAGTTTCATCTTAACTCCACGTTCGCGCATTGCCTGTGACGGCTGGATGAAGGTACGGCCAACATAGCGGTTCTTTATAAGTCCCATCTCGTATGGAAGTCCGCTCTCCTCAGCATAACCCATGGCTGCTGAGAGACTGGAATCGGGAACTCCGACCACTATGTCGACATCTGCAGGACATTCGCGGAAGAGTCGGCGACCAGCCTCCTTGCGGAATGCATGGACATTGCATCCGTCTATGTCGCTGTCAGGACGGGCAAGGTAGATATATTCCATTGCACACATCTTGTGACGCTGGAACTGCGAATAACGACGTGAACGCAGTCCCTTGTCGTCAATGGTGACCACCTCACCTGGTTCGATGTCACGCACAAACTCTGCTCCCATCAGGTCAAACGAACAACTCTCGCTGCTGACCACATAGGCATCGCCCATACGTCCGAGAGCAAGAGGCTTGATACCATACTTGTCACGACAGGCGTAGATGCGGTTCTGGGTCATGATGAGGAAGGCGAATCCTCCTTCCATCATGTTGAGTGCATCGATGATGGTGAATATTCGTGGCTCGTTGCCATCCTTCTTGATGAGATGTGCAAGCAGTTCGCTTTCAGTTCCCGTCTGGAGCAGGTTACCTCGATTCTCGAGATAGTCGGTAATCAGGCTGGAATTGACCAGACTACCGTCACAACATACGGCGAAGTCACCAGTACGATGACGGAAATAGAGAGGTTGCACATCATTGAGACTGGCATTGCCCGAGGCACGGAGCCCCTTGCCGGAACTGGTGTAACGCACATTGCCGAGACCCATATTTCCCTTCAGGGTAGCGAGATTGTCCTTCGTGAAGACATCGCTGATGAGTCCCTTACCGCTGAGCCGGTGACCGTTACCTTTGTCGAATGTGACAATTCCGGCTCCTTCCTGTCCTCTGTGCTGGAGGGCATGAAGTCCATAATAGATTATCTGTGAGGCATTCTTGATGCCATAAACTCCGAAAACACTCATTGATGATATTTACTATTTACAGATTACTTCGGACACCTCGGTCACTCAGGCGAGCAAGCTCGGAGTCCCATTTACTTTTTGCGCTCTCAGTTCTAATCTCTAAGTTCTAAGCCATTAAGCCTCTTAAGAACCTCCTTGTAGGATGCCAGGACATCACTCATGTCATGGCGGAAACGGTCCTTGTCGAGTTTGGTGCCTGTATCGGCATCCCAGAATCGGCATGTGTCTGGACTGATTTCGTCTGAGATGATAAGGATGCCGTCCTTGTCTCGTCCGAATTCCAGTTTGAGATCAACAAGTTCCAGGTGTGACTCAATACACAGTTCGGCAAGCATGGCGAACACCTCGCGTACCTGCCGGTACATTTCCTGAAGTTCCTCGGCTGTGGCTATGTCAAGGGCCACCACATGGTAGTTGTTGATAAGCGGATTCCCGAGGGAATTGTCATTGAGATAGACGTCAATGACGAGTTTGTTCAGTTTCGTACCCTCGTCCATCCTGAATCTGTGGGACATCTCACCGGCTGCACGTGTGCGGGCTACGAACTCCAGTGGAATGACATTGACCTTACGACAAAGCTGATCACAGTCGTTGACTCTACGTATGAAATGGGTCTTCATGCCTTTCTTCGTAAGGTACTCGAACAGGATGGATGAAATCTGATTAGTCACCGCTCCCTTACCGATTATCTTTGCACGCTTCACGCTGTTGTAGCAGGTTATGACATCAGTATAGTGTATGAGCACCTCGTCCGGATTCTTGGTGGCATAAATTTTCTTTTCGTTTCCGTTAAACAATATCTTACCTTTTTCCATCTGCCTAATTATCTATTATCAATTTCTAAAATAGTTCACTGCATTCTCAAAGATGGACTGGCGAAGATTTCCAGAGATGTTCTTGAAGAGTCCGTCCTCGTAACGCTCCGAGTGGCCCATCTTGCCGAGGATGTGTCCGTCAGGGCTTATGATTCCCTCGATGTCGAATGACGAGCCATTAGGATTGTCGGTATACTGGAATGCCACCTGATGATTGTCGAAGAGCTGTCGTGCCAGTTCATCGCTGACCACGAACTTGCCTTCTCCGTGACTGATGGCAATGGTATGTTCCTCGCCCAGACTGAAACTGCTCAGCCAAGGAGAGTCCACTGTAGCCACCTTCGTAGTTGTCATCATGGATATGTGACGGTTCACGTCGTTGCGGAAGAGAGTAGGCGATTCCGTAGTCACCATTCCCAGACGTCCGTAAGGCAGGAGTCCACTCTTGACGAGAGCCTGGAAACCGTTACAGATGCCGAGGATGAGTCCACCACGGTCGAGAAGTGCATGGATGGAGTCGGCGATAGTCTTGTTGTTGATGACGTTGGCAATGAACTTACCGCTACCGTCAGGTTCGTCACCGGCAGAGAAACCTCCTGAGAAGGCGAGTATCTGACAATTATCAATATTCTGCTTCATCTCCTCGATACTCTCGAAGATATCTTCGCTGGTAAGGTTACGGAAGACGGTTGTCCTGACTTCTGCACCAGCAGTGCGGAAAGCCTTTGCTGTATCGTAGTCGCAGTTCGTGCCTGGGAATACTGGGATATAAGCAACTGGACGCTTGCCTTCAGAGAGTACAGACGGTGCTGCCTTAGTGAGCGCAACGGTTTCTGCGTTAGCAAGCGCAGCGGTCTCTGCCTTGACCTTACCAATCAGTACGGCCTGTGGAAAATCAAGTTCGGTAGTGCTTTCTACGAGTATTGAGCCGAACGGAAGTGATGGTTCCTCGAATGGAACACACTCAGCATCGAGTCCGTTTCCTGCCTTCATCTTGGCGAGAGCATCCTTCACACCTCCAGCCTCGAGAGAATAAGCCGAGACGATGTTGCCGGCAAGTATCTGCTCATGGACGTAGTTCCAGTTTGACTTCAGCTGCGCTACATCCGGCATATAGTTATCGAGAGGTGTGTGACGTATGAGATACAAGTTGTTGCCTGGAGTCTTCAGTTCTGGAGATATTACATCATGGGTATTGATGGTGGTGATTCCGAATGCCACGAGAGTTGGAGGGACGCTTATGTCCTCGAAGGTACCGCTCATGGAATCCTTGCCTCCGATAGACGGCAACTGGAGTTCAACCTGCATTTTCAGTGCTCCGAGCAGTGCACTGAGTGGCTTGCCCCATGAATGTGGATCACTGGTCATTCTCTCGAAATATTCCTGATATGAGAATCGCATATTGCTCCAGTCAGCACCAGCAGTGACGACCTTTGTACAAGCCTCGACTACCGAATATGCTGCTCCGTGATAAGGACTCCACTCGCAAAGATATGGGTCGAATCCGTATGCCATGATACTGGCAGTATTGGTGAATCCGTCGACAGGCAGCTTCTGCACAGACACCTGTGCCGGAGTCTTCTGGTACTTGCCTCCGAACGGCATGAGTACGGTGGAACGGCCTATCGTGGAGTCGAACATCTCTATCATGCCCTGATCCTGAGGGATAGGGAGCGGAGTGTTCAGTTTGAAATCACCGACAGGGAGTATCTGTGCCTCTGCGAAATGGCGTGCACCGGCAGAGTCGATGAACTCACGGGTGATGTCGGCAATGAGGGTTCCGTGATAGAACATCTTCATGCGGGCACTGTCGGTTACATCGGCTACATGAGTCACCTCGATATTGTCACGCCTGCAGTAAGACTCGAATTCTTTCTGGTCCTTAGCCTCAACGACTACTGCCATACGTTCCTGGGATTCGCTGATAGCCAATTCGGTAGGGTTCAGGCCACTGTATTTTGTAGGTACCCGGTCAAGATAGATGTCGAGTCCGTCAGCTAGTTCACCGATTGCCACACTGACACCTCCTGCACCAAAGTCATTGCTTTTCTTTATGAGACGAGTCACTTCCGGACGACGGAAGAGACGCTGTATCTTTCTCTCCTCAGGAGCATTACCCTTCTGGACCTCACTGCCACAAGTCTCGAGTGACTCTTCCGTGTGTTCCTTCGAGGAACCGGTAGCTCCACCGATTCCGTCACGGCCTGTACGGCCTCCGAGAAGGAGGATTACATCGCCTGAAGCTGGAGATTCCCTGCGTACGTTCTCTGCCTTTACTGCACCCACTACAGCACCCACTTCAAGACGCTTTGCCGTATATCCCGGATGGAATATCTCGCGTACGTGAGTGGTTGCCAGTCCAATCTGGTTACCATAACTGGAATAACCCTGGGCAGCCTTCCTGCTGATGACCTTCTGCGGGAGTTTGCCTGTGATGGTCTCGCTGACTGGTTTGGTAATGTCGCCGGCACCAGTCACACGCATTGCCTGGTATACATAGGCACGACCAGAAAGTGGGTCACGGATGGCTCCGCCCAGACAGGTAGACGCACCTCCGAATGGTTCTATTTCTGTAGGATGGTTGTGGGTCTCGTTCTTGAACTGGAGAAGCCACTTCTCGTCCTTGCCGTCAACATCGACATTAATGAAGATACTGCATGCATTGTTCTCTTCACTCTGCTCCATGTCGTCGAGATGACCTGTCTTACGGAGATACCTCGCGCCGATAGTGGCCAGTTCCATAAGGCACAGAGGCTTGTGTTCACGGCCCAGTTCCTTGCGAATCTTGTAGAAGAGGTCAAGACTTTCCTGCATCTCAGCCTTCATGAACGACTCGTCGATAGTGATCTGCTGCAGTTCAGTGGTGAAGGTGGTATGACGACAATGGTCGCTCCAGTATGTATCGAGGATACGGAGTTCAGTCTCAGTGGGGTTGCGCCCTTCCTTGCGGAAATACAGCACCACCTCATTGAGGTCGTCGGCATTCATTGCCAGCCCCCACTTCTTGCAGAAACCGTCATAGTCAGATGGCTGCATGTCGATAAATCCGTCCATGTCTGCCAGAGGCTTGATGTCGACATCGAGTTTGTTGCTGAGGACACAGAGGTCCTTCTCACGCGACTCTACTGCATTGATATAATAATGTCGGACAGCCTGAATGTCCTCCTCGCTTACGGCATCATCAAAGACGAGCAGACGACTGCTGCGTATGTCGATGTCGGCATTCGGGTCGATGAGGTGAACACAGTCCACAGCCGATGATGCCCTCTGGTCGAACTGTCCCGGGAGGAATTCTACTGACAGGAACGGATGGCCGAGGATTGAAGAGGTATATTCGTCCTGCCCGTCAACATACACATTATCGGTCACTGTCTCGCCGAAGACTGTATACTTGCATTTCTCGAGCAGTTCCTCAGTGAACCCGAAAAGGTCGTAGACATTCAGGTAATGCAGTTCCTTGATGTTGAGTGACAGATTCTCATTGAGTTCCTTCTTGAGACTGTCTGCCTCTACCTGAAACCGTGATTTCTTTTCAACAAATATTCTATATTCCACGTCGTAAAGTTTAAATAATTCAAGTTTCTCAAGTTCGTATACTATTGATTTACATTGTTCTATTTTAACATTAATCAGACATTAATCTGGACATTAATCAAACATTAATAATCATTGACTATGATTTGATATAAACATTGCCATCGTCCCTTAATAATATTAATGTATGATTAATGTTTAGATTAATGGTCATTAATGTTTTAAATAACATGCGAAACTTGTATTTAAATAACCGTATTCTCTATTTTCTCTGTCTGCTTGCGACGGAAGTCCTCCAGTTTTGCAGCCAGTGTCTCGTCCTTGAGGGCAAGCATGGCAATTGCAAGCAGTGCGGCATTCTTTGCTCCGTTGATGGCAACTGTGGCAACTGGAATGCCTGACGGCATCTGTACCGTAGAGAGCAGTGAGTCAAGCCCGTCCAGTGTATTGCTACGGATTGGGATTCCGATTACAGGCAGAGTGGTCTGTCCTGCAGTCACTCCTGCCAGATGGGCAGCACCACCAGCACCGGCAATGATTATCTCGATACCACGTTCCTTTGCGGTACCGACCCATTCGCTCAACAACTTCGGGGCACGGTGTGCACTGATGACACGCTTCTCGTACTCTACTCCGAACTCCTCCAGTGTCTTCCAGCAAGGAGTCATCACTTCGAGGTCACTGGTTGACCCCATTACTATGCCTACCATGATTATGCAAAGAATAACTTAGAGAGTTCCATTGGTTCGATGTACTGACCATCCTTGTAGACGCGCATATTGCCTGAAGCAATCTCGTCGATGAGCATCACATTACCCTGAGGGTCATAGCCGAATTCAAACTTAATGTCGTAGAGAACCAGTCCCTTTGCCTTGAGGTCGTCAGACACGATTTTTGTTATCTTGCGAGTCTGTTCTACGATGGAATCATACTGTTCGTCTGTCATCACGCCAAGAACCACCAGTCCTTCCTTTGTTACCAATGGATCACCCTTTTCGTCGTTCTTGAATGTCATCTCCACATAGGAAGGGAGGTCTGAACCACTCTCGATATACTCTCCATACCTACGGATGAAACTACCTACAGCCTTGTCGCGGCAGATTACTTCAAGTCCATGACCGAACACCTTGGCAGGGAGCACCTCCATTGTTGTGTCATTGAGGTTTGCATTCACGAAGTGAGTACGGATTCCTGCTGCGTTGATTTTCTCGAAGAAATAGATTGACATACGGAGGTTTACATCTCCAACGCCTTCGATAGTCAGACCTACACTATTCTCTCCTGGATCGAATTTTCCGTCCTTGCCAGTACAGTCGTCCTTGAACTTGAGAAGATAATTACCGTTTTCCAATGCGAAGACATCCTTTGTCTTACCTCTGTAAACTAATTCCATAATGCTTTGTTTTTTATGATTAATATTTTGATTGTTGTATTATTTTCCCTTCTTTGCCCAGAGCAGCAACTGATAGATGAGCGCCATTCTGATGAGTTTTCCGTTTCCTACCTGACGGAAATAGGCAGCACGTGGGTCGTCGTCCACCTCTGGGAGTATCTCGTTCACTCTCGGGAGTGGATGGAGGATTCTCATAGATGGTTTGGCTGTCTCGAGCTTCTTGAGGGTGAGTACGAAACTATCCTTTACCCTCTCGAACTCCTCGCGGTCGAGGAACCGTTCCTGCTGGACACGGGTCATATAGAGGACATCCAGTTCAGGCATCACCTCTTCAAGTGTTGCCACTTCCCTCATCTCGAGGTTAGGAGTCTTCTGCTTGAAGCGCTCCGGCAGCTGCAGTTCGTCAGGAGCGATCAGGATTACCTTTATTCCCTCATATCTCGACATTGCCTGGATGAGCGAGTGAACAGTACGTCCGAACTTCAGGTCCCCACAGAATCCTATTGTCAGATGATCCAGACGTCCCATCTCCCTCTTGATGGTGAGAAGGTCGGTAAGCGACTGAGTAGGATGAGCGTGGCTTCCGTCACCTGCATTGATAATCGGAACATGGGCAACACGGCTGGCATCCAGTGGTGCACCTTCGGTGTGGTGACGCATGGCAATGATATCTGCGAAGTTCTCTACCACGCGCACTGTGTCCTGCACTGTCTCTCCCTTGCTGACTGAAGAACTGTTGGCATCGTCAAATCCAATGACCTGACCTCCCAGCTCCATCATAGCAGATGTGAAACTCAGTCGTGTACGTGTACTTGGCTCATAGAAGAGTGTAGCGAGTTTCTTGTTCCTGCACACTTCACAATACTTCTCCGGAAAGTCAATAATATCCAGTGCGGTGTTGATAAGTTCGTTAATCTCACGCACGCTCAGGTCCATAATGTCAATAAGATGACGCATAATCCTTGTTATTTTCTATTAGTTATTATAAGTTATTCCTGAAATTCAGCAGACCCTCGATTTCTCCTTCCTCGATGTATTTCTGCTCAGCTGCAATCTCTATCAGCTGGTCGAAGTTTGTCAGGCTCACGTTCTTCACCTTTGCCTCTTCCAGCCTCTGGAGTCCCTTCTTCAATCCGTAGGTGAAGATGCTCACGATTCCAAGCACGTCAGCACCAGCCTCCCTGAGGGTATTCACCACTTCTATGCAACTGCCTCCGGTGGAAATGAGGTCTTCTACCACAACCACCTTCTGGCCCTTCTCCAGCCGGCCTTCAATCTGGTTGCCACGACCATGATCCTTTGCTCCGCTGCGCACATACCCCATCGGTTTGCCGAGGATAGTGGCTGCAATGGCAGCATGAGGGATTCCAGCCGTGCTGGTTCCCATCAGGATCTCACATTCAGGGTATTCCTTCTGGATTGTATCGGCTATGGCCTGTTCCACTATGTTCCTTGCCTCCGGATAGGAGAGGATGATTCTGTTGTCACAGTAAATCGGGCTCTTGATTCCACTTGCCCATGTGAACGGTTCCTGAGGACGGAGGAACACCGCCTTGATTTTCAGCAGCTGACCTGCCACCTGCTGTGCTATATTACTTAATTCACAACTCATATTCATTGTTCATTATTCATTAGTCATTGTTAACTGTTAACTATTAACTGTTAACTGTTGATAAACTCCCTGCAACATCTCTCGTATGCAGCCACGGGGTCATCAGAGGCTGTTATTGGGCGTCCTACCACGATGAAGTCCGAACCGATTTCCCTTGCTCTGGCTGGTGTGGTGATTCTCACCTGGTCGTCCTTCTTACTGTCTGCGAACCTGATTCCGGGAGTGACGGTGATGAAGTCCTGACCTACATTCTCCTTTATCAGTCCTGCCTCCAGTGGTGAGCAGACCACTCCGTCGAGCCCTGCATTCCTGGCATTCCTGGCATACGCAACGATGGTGTCCTGAATAGTTCCCCCTATGAGCAGTTCGTTGTGGAGCACTTCCTCGCTGGTGGAGGTGAGCTGGGTGACGGCAATCAGGATAGGACGTGTTCCGTCTTCCCTTGTCAGGCCCTCGACGGCATACTTCATCATCTCTACACCACCTGCTGCATGGAGGTTACACATATCAACATCAAGCGACGAGAGTACCTTCATCGATTTCTTCACCGTGTTTGGAATGTCATGGAGTTTCAGGTCCAGGAAAATCCTATGACCACGAGCCTTTATTTCCCTTACTATCTCCGGCCCACAGGCATAGAACAGTTCCATGCCGATCTTCACGAACAGTTTCCGTCCCTTGAACTGTTCAAGGAAACTGATTGTCTGTTCCTTGCTTGCAAAATCACAAGCTATTATTACGTCCCTCATATCATTAAGTTAAGGGGTGTTCTATTAATTACATTTTAGGTGATTTTGAGATTTTTCTTTAGCAGGTTGCTGTTCTGAGTGAAGGAGCGATGCGGGCATCGTGACTGAATGAAGGACAGCAAGATGCAAAGAAAAAGCCAAAAACATCAAAATAGCAATAACACCCATAGTTCGTTAATTATTTATTTTTTGCGGGGAATTAATAGAACACCCCTTAATTCATAATTCATTGTTAACTGTTAACTGATAACTGTTAACTAATCCTATGCTCTCTATCCCCAGTTCCTCCATACGCTTCGGTAGCTGGTCGATGATATTCTTGCAGGTCATCGGTTCCACGAGGTTTGCCGACCCCACCTGCACAGCCGTTGCTCCAGCCATCATCATCTCTATCACGTCATCAGCACTTGACACCCCTCCGCATCCCATTATCGGGATATTGCAGGCATGGGCAACCTGGTAGACCATCCTCACCGCCACAGGGAATATAGCCGGGCCAGAGAATCCACCCATCTTGTTTGCCACTACCGGTCTTCTTCTCTTTATGTCTATCCTCATTCCGAGGAGAGTATTTATCAGGGTCAGCCCGTCAGCGCCGGCATCCTCGCACGCCTTGGCAATGCTGACAATGTCGGTCACGTTCGGAGTCAGTTTTATGAACACCGGCTTGGTCGTCACGGCCTTTACGGCCTTTGTCACCTCCGCAGCCGACTTGGGTTCCGTACCGAAACTCATGCCGCCGTTGTGGACATTCGGACAGCTCACGTTCACCTCGATGATGTCCACGCTGTCGTTTATCCTCCTGCAGCATTCAGTATATTCATCCACCGAGAACCCACTGATGTTGGCAATTATCGGCTGATGATAGAAAGTCTTCAGACGCGGGATTTCCACGTTCACCACGGCATCGACTCCCGGGTTCTGCAGCCCGACACTGTTTATCATCCCCTCATAGCACTCTGCTATTCTCGGAGTCGGATTGCCGAAACGCGGTTCCAGGGTAGTACCCTTCAGCGAGATTGCCCCAAGGATATTCGGGTCGAAGAAGTCTCTGTATTCCCCTCCGAAACCGAAAGTACCACTTGCAGGAATCACCGGATTCTGCAGTCTCACACCAGCCAGTTCTACAACAGTATCAATCATTGTTCTCTATTCTCTATTCACTTTTCACTATTCACTCCGAACTCCGTTCGGTAAAACACCGGTCCATCCTTGCACACACGCTTCACACCCTCGTTCGTCTGGACGCTGCAACCCACACAGGCACCGAATCCGCATCCCATTCTCTCCTCCAGGCTCAGCTGTCCCGGCATGTCCTCTGGCAGAGCCTTCATCAGCGCCTTCATCATCGGCATCGGTCCACAGGTGAAGAAATAGTCACAGTCAACGTTCTTTTCCCCGATGGCATCAGTCACGAATCCCTTCACCCCCTCACTTCCGTCATCAGTCGATACCACCACATTCGCACCTATTGCCCTGAACTCGTCGAGGTAGAACAGTTCCTCCTTCCTTGCAGCACCAGCCACAACCGTCAGTTCGTCCACATCCTTCACAAGCCGTTTTGCCAAGCCATAGAGTGGAGCCAGACCGATTCCACCACCCACGAGCAGCGGCTTCCTGCATCCAGCCATACTGAATCCATTTCCAAGTCCAGTCAGGATATCCAGTACAGAACCAGCCGTCAGTTTCGACATCTTGTCCGTACCCTTCCCCACTACCTTATATAATAATGTGACAGTCTCCCCGTCCCAGTCGGCAATACTGATTGGTCTACGCAGATAGCACCCCTCCAGTCTGATGTTCACAAACTGTCCCGCAGCACCAATTGCACTCGTGTCACCCTCAAGCACCATCCTGAAGATCCCCCGTGCAATCTCCACGTTATTCCTTACTATGTATTTGCCCTGTTTCATCCTTTATTTTTCATTCTTCATTGTTCATTGTTAACAGTTAACTCCAAATGACCTTTCCCACTACTTCCATTCCGTCAAACGGACAACTCCTGCCCTTGCTCTTGAAGGTCGACGAGTCAATGCGGAACGGATGTGCTATGTCCACCTTTATGCGTTCGTCAGTCTCTGGAAGTCTCAGTATCTTCCTGCCGTTCCTGCTCATCAGGTCAGTCAGGCGTTCAAGCGTTATGATTCCCGTCTTCACGAACTGAGTATACATCACCGGAAAAGCACTCTCCAGTCCCACCACACCGTTCAGGCTGTGAGCGAATCCTCCCGATTTCTCCTCCTCGGTATGCGGAGCATGGTCTGTGGCGATCACGTCGATAGTGCCGTCCTTCAGAGCCTCCACCAGAGCCAGCCTGTCCTCCTCCCTGCCGATAGGCGGGTTCATCCTGAACCGTCCGCCGTCAGGTCCGTCAGCATCCACGAGAGGCTGCGACAGACAGAGGTAGTGCGGAGCCGTCTCGCAGGTCACCTTCACACCCTCGGCCTTACCCTTGCGGATAAACTCAATGCTCTCCTTCGTGGAGATATGGCAGAGATGCAGACGGCATCCCGTCTTCCCCGCCAGGCGGATATTCCTCTCCACCTCCGTATATTCCCTCTCACGGTCATCGCCGCACCCCTTCTCGCAGTGAGTCACGATCAGGCCGTCGAGAGCCGCGATCCTCCTCATGCATTCCTCCATCACCTCGTCACTCTCCACTCCACTGCCGTCATCGCTGAATCCGGCAACGAACGGCATCATCTCCTCATATTCGGCAGGTGCCACGCCCTCCCTGCCCTTCGTGATACACCCGAACGGCAGCACCTCCACCTGAGCCTCAGCCTTTATGAGGTCGAGCTGCACCCTGAGATTCTCCAGACAGTCAGGAGCAGGATTCAGGTTCGGCATCGTACATACCAGTCCATACCCGCCAGCCTTGGCAGCCATGCTGCCAGTCAGGACAGTCTCCTTCTCCGGATTCCCGGGAACCCTGAAATGAACGTGTAAGTCAACCAGTGGAGGTAAAAAAACAAAAGACGGACTGCCACAATGACAGTCCGCATTTATTTCGTTCGACAGCGCAGAATCGCAAGCGCAACCATTCTCAATCAAGGCACCAGCCTTAATTTCCCCCTCTTGTTTTTTATGCTGCAAGTGTCGCACAGTCCTAATTTCTTTTTACAGGGGACAAAGTTAGAAAAAATTTTTGATGCAGCAAAATTTTTTTCTACACCCTCTCCACCTCTCCCGTCAATCGGGCGAGAGCAACATCTCGCATTTCGCTTGCAGTCTTCGCTACAACTTCTCAATCCTTCTTCTGATCAGTTCCACGTAAGCATCTTTCAACTCTTCCATCAGGAAAGAGTCCATGATACACGTAATGAACTTTTCTTCATGCGCCTTGTACTTTGCGAAGAGATTCGGCATTACGTTATCAGGCAAACCGAGAGTTTTGGCAGCCTTGACAAAATCATCGGCCTCTATCTTTGATTTCCTCCCGTTTAGCGTGAGTGCAAGTTCCTCCCTGTCACGAGGATTGACAATAGCAGCATTTAGCATGTCGTATGCAGGAGTGAGGCGAGGCTTGCCCTCCTTGGGTTCGTAGAGCGAGAAGTTCTTGAGGTGCATGTCGTTGTTGCCCACAATCCAAGAGAAAAGCAGAACCTCCATAAAATTCGTCAGATCCATTTTCGGCACGGAAGAATAGCGCAGAATCGTCTTTCCGATGGTTTCATACGAACTCTTGTATTTGTATTCCGTCTGACGTTCAGTCAGCTGGCAGAAATCCTCCATTGCAATCTTTTCGCCTTTCGACGTACGGTCAATACGCCTTGTGACATAGCAGAACGAGTCATCCGCCATTCGCATCAGGGAATGAGGCACGACATCAATCCTTGCCACTTCTGCAAGGTGCATCGTGAGATCTTCCACCTCTGGCAGCTGGAGATAAGCATCCGTCTGAGGCTTCATGATGAAACCACCCCAAAGCCCCACGATAGTAAGTCGACGTTTGCCCTCGTGTTTGTTCAGATTAAGCGACAACTTCGGCTGGACGCCAGTCAGAGATGTCTGTTCCTTGATGACCTGTGATGCCAACGAGTCAATTTCCTCAAGTGTATAATCAAGCGAAGGAACCTCTTTTGTTCCGAAGAATTTCTTGGCGCACGCAGGATGAAAGTCCGACTCTCCTGCATTAAGCGGATGGTAGCAGAACAAGCATTTACACATCGTTCACCCCCTTTCTTTCTATGACACTTACAGCCCCTATGCAATCCTTACAGCACAGCAAGAGAAGCGACATACGGTCAAGTACGCTGATGTCGGTATTGCGAATAGCCACATCCAGGAGCCAACCTTCGGGAATCAGACCATCAAAGAAAGGGAACAGCACGTTACTCGTGTACGCCTCTTCCTGCAATGGCAGCGTCAGACTTACAGCCTTTACGCCTTCCATAGCAAGATATTCTGGCAGATACACGAACTCATAACCGTCATCCACTTCGGACAGCAGTCCTGCCAGATGCTCCTTATAATAAACTTCCGCTTGCCTGAGTACCATACGCTATCAATCTTTTGGCGTTGCCGTCAGTTCGTAATTAAAGAGGTCGAGCAACTGATTGACCTTATCCATGCGAAGCGTTGCCTTCCCCTGCTCCAGATTGCGTATGAAGCAAAGTCCCACTCCCGATTTCAGGGCGAGATCCTCCTGAGTCAGACCATACTCCTTGCGTAGGTCTTTCACTGTGTTTGATAAGCTTGTCCTTGCCATAATGCAGCTATTTTATGCAAAAGTACTAATAAAAGCACAAACTACATCATAACGAATATAGTTTAACAAAACTTTAACATTTTTATATTCGAAATGATGTAGTTTTACTCTATTTTTCATGCCAAGTCAAACTCACTACCACTATTCTATGGTTTTAAACTGCCGATGGGAACGACATATATGCCATCCGAACGGCGATAAGCATACTGACCTACACCTGTTAAGACCATCATAAACGATGGTGCTTTCATCTTATCCGTATCAATTTTGGCGGACAAGGCTTTGAGGGTAGTCGCTCCTTTTTCTATATTGTCTGCACCACCCAGTTTGATTTCAATAAGTCCGTATGAGCCATTGCGACGATGGAGAACAGCGTCACACTCCAGGCCGTTTTTATCGCGATAGTGGAAGACCTCCCCATCTAAGGCGTCAGCATAAACACGTAAATCGCGAATAGCCAATGTCTCAAAATAAAAGCCAAAGTCTATCAGATTATTCAATAAATCCTTTGGCCCGATTCCCAAAGCCGATGTAGCTATACTGGAATCCACAAAATAGCGAGTGTCACTGGTCCGTATAGCCGTTTTACTACGCAAATTGGGATTCCAGGCCCGCATGTCTTCTTCCAGGAATATCTTACTAAGTACCCTTACATAATCCTCCACCGTGTCTGTACTGATGGTAGTGTTTTCATTATTGATTATGTCTGCACGAATGGTGGTATATGGTATCTGTTCGCCTTGGTTGCGAGCCAGACTGCGGATAATGCGCGACATCGTATTGGCATCACGTCTTACATCATCCACACTGGATATATCCGAATTGAGCACAGCCTTGAGATAGGCATGCGGAACACGAAGTGCGGCTCGTTCAGATAATGTCAGCGTTCCCGGCCATCCTCCTCGGCATGTCAGATATGCTAATTTATCTAAATCAACAGTGGCAGCACCATCTGGCATTGCTCCATTGAATAATGCCTGAAGGCTCACGTCACCGGTACTATCTCCTGACTCCCAAAGTGACATAGTGCGCATTGTAATCCAGTCGAAACGGCCAGCACCACTATGAAAGATCCGTTTCCTGTCTTTCTCCTTTGGAACGGCAGAACCTGTAAAGATAAATTGTCCGACATGCTCCGAGCGATGGTCAATCTCAAAACGTGCAGCATCCCACAATTGGGGTGCTAACTCCCACTCGTCAATTACCCGTGGGGTGTCTCCTTCCAGTAAACGCCCTATATTAGTTTGTGCCAGTGAAAGATTTTGCTCCTTTTGAGTTGGATCATCCATGTATAGAACACTTTTGGCATGATGAACTGAGGTGGTGGTTTTGCCACACCACTTCGTTCCTTGCACAAGGACGGCACCCAATGCCTCTAAACTTTCAGACAACAACTGGTCTGCAATTCGCACTCTATATTCCTTCATGTGTATTGATTTTACAATTTAGTTGCAAAAGTACTAAAAACAAATGATATATGCAAAAAAAATCTACCGATTTTCTTTATTTCGTTCACCCAGTTGGCCGTGTTTCGTTCACCCAGTTGGCTGTATTTTGTTCACCCAGTTGGCGATGATGCTATTGCTTAAGAGTACGACCCTTCTCTCAAACCAAAATTGGCTCCGCGTTTCACACCAAAGGCAGCCATTTGACTGCGCTTGCTATCATTAATCGCTAATCATTAATCGCTAATCGATTGTGCCCCTCTCTACTATGGAGCCCAATGACGCTCCAAATAATCTTAGTGACTGACTTGTATCCCAGAACAACAAGTTATCCATATTTTTATTAGTTAATTCAACTTTCGCTTGTGTACATATGACAAAAACAACAAAAACACTTGATGACAATGGTCTTGCAGATCTCCTAAATCCGTCGGTATTCCACAGGGAACCCCGCTGTCATAAAAAGGTACCTTCCCCATCGGCTCTGGATTCAGCCCATGCTTCATCAGCAGAAGGTAGCTCTCTTCAATATCTGTCATAGTGTGATTTGTTTCGTTCTTCTTTGCCATCGTTAATCATTAATATCGTATCGCAGAAGCGTACCAGAAATTCTATGGAAGGACTTGTCATAACGCTATGCAGTAGTGTGTTGGGTGCTGTTTTTGTCCTTATACTTTACTATGAGTTTGAGTTTTACGGAAGTATTGTCATCTTTCCCCTCTCTGTCATTAATCTTCTTTACGGATAACAAGCAGTATGGCATTAACACATAAGGGAGAGACAGGTGAATGGGATAATGCTTGACAAATGTCTTGCCATGTTGTATCTCAACCAGATTATAGCTATCTCTTGCATTTATATAATCTTTTTCAGAATGCAGTGAGACATACGAGGCGAATTTAGTCATAATGTTAGGATAGAATCGTTGAGCAAAGCTCTTTTCCAATTGAAGCGGATTTTGTTCAATTAAGAAATCCGAGCATTCCACAAAACTCACCTCATCCTTTTCGTAAATCCAGGGAAGGCACTTTTGCATAATATCAACAAACTTTGAATCAACGTATTGATAAAATGATTCCATTTCCACATTACAAACATGCGAAAACTCCACACTATTATCGTTATTCTGCCTGTAAATGAAACTGGTATCCTGAAATTTCTTGCCAAAAAGAACTTCATTATCCTTTATTCTATGGACTTTACAAACGTATTTGTTCATATATAGCAGACATGCAAAACGTTTACATCAACAATTTTATTGCAGCACATACCTTTCTAACGTGGTCAAGACCATACAACATCGAGTCGCTATCAATGTCCATCCATGCAAACAGACGATGAACTCGTTCGTACTGAGTTATGATGTAGCTTGTGTCTACAGTCGAAGTACCGAGGGCAAAGCAGATGGGTTCGTGGTGCGCTATGCGATTGCGAAGCGTATTCACCTTGTCAAGTTCATTGAACATGTAGGTGTGGTTATACTGTATGGAAGGGGTGGAGGTAGGCTTATTTGGAAATACAGCAAGCAGACAACGTCCTGTAACCGCAAATTGTTCGCGTGAGAACATGTGCTTCCATACACCAAACTCCATCTCGGAGAGTAAACCTACATGCGAATAGGGTTTGCCCATTTCCTGTAGTCTTCTGTAACCACCACGCACGATATTCGCCGTTCGTGACAGACGTGGTGTGTCAAAGATGCCTCCAACCTGAAATGAATCCATCAGCCAGTCGTTACCGAGTGAGAGGCGTAGACGCTGATCTATGGCGTTGCGCAATGTCACCTCGAAGCAACTCAATATGGTAAACATCTCCTGCGACAAACGTAGGTTATACCTGTAGAGCGTCATCGCCTTTCGAGTGTCGTTATTGCACGCATCAAGGTATCTTTTGAGCCTTTCAGGTGACATGGCTTGTTCAAAATCGTTAAAAATCATATAATTTTTCTACTTTTCTGTCATTTTATTTGCTGGAATACAGAAAAATCCATATCTTTGCAACGTTGATTCCCCGTAACCTCTGACCTCGGTCAAGTTGCGGGGTCTAGTTTTTATATCCTACATTGCATTCTTGAACTTTGCATAATGTTCTAATTTCTGCTTTGCAAAGATACAAAAAATTTTCACACATCGCAACACTACCCTGAAATATCGCAAACTTTCTCTGCAAAGCAACAAAAAAGTTCTGGATTGACAATCCGGAGTAAGCCTCTTCCGCCTCATTCCCGTAAAGTCCAATCCAGAACTAAATATGCCTACTTCATCGACAACCTTGATGACCGTTTCTGACAAGTTCTTGGGATTGCCGAACTCATTGTTTTTCCATACTATTTTTGAGAAGAGTCTAGAAACCGTTGAAGCAAGGGCTTCATTCTCTTCAACCATTCCTCGTCGGTCTCTTCGTCGTTGAGTTTGCCGATTCTGTCCTCCGGCTCCATCATAAGTTTCACGTGTGGAGGATAATCCTCCTGTTTCTTCACTGCCATATACTATATAATTTAACAGACTTCCATATCCATCTTTATCATTCTCTGCAAGATACCTGATTATGTCTATAATGTTTTCTGCTACGCGACTTGTTATTGCGTTAAGGCAGTCAACAAGAGCATCCTTTTTTTGTCACTAAATATTTTGGAAATTATCTGCAATATCTGGCAAGGATATCTTGCCGTAGCGATTTCTGCTCTTCCTTTGTCAGTCAGTACGAAGAGTTCACATCCTTCCCGTTCTGTGAGTCCTGTTGTCTCCGATACCGAGTTCCTTGATGTGTTCATTGTATATTCCTTTCTTTGAATGATGAAAAATAGCACTCAAAACCGTGTCCCTCCTTCGAGAAGAAGATCAACCTACTGTCGTTCCAAGTGCTATGTGCAGAAAAATAGCACTCGAAACCGTGTCCCTCCTCCGAGAAGAAGATCAACCTGCTGTCGTTCCAAGTGCTATGTGCAAGGTTAATGTCTCCCCCGAGACTCCATCAGTTCTGACTCGCACTTAGCTGAACACCGAAATGGTGAGCCGGAATTCCTTCCTGCGCAACAAAACAGTTGTTCTGGTGCAAATATAAGACATTTATCGCAATGCTCAAAATTTTTCACGCTGTTTTCTCCAGCTGAGTCAGAATGTTCCTTTCAATCAGATGCAAAAATAGTGCTCCGAAACGACATTACCAAACATATCTGGATTGCAAACCTTGCAAACTGTTTTTTCTTGGGACACTGGGGCAAAAATGGGACGGTTCTGCTATCCACTTTCTGCACATGAGACAATGACATCATAGGCAACTACAAGAATCAAAGGTTCGGCAGGCTCACCAACCAACAGTTGATGCAAAGGCTGTCAGAAAGGCTGCCTTTTTCATCCGTTCTATTCATAGTTATCGTCATCGTTATCGTTATCGTACAGAATG
>CALELI010000062.1 GCA_937902455.1 uncultured Prevotellaceae bacterium
TGTTAAGCCTGTAGCTAGCGTTCATCCTGAGCCAGGATCAAACTCTTCATTCTAAATCTTTATCTCTAATTCCCAAAAGGGAATCGTTTGTCTGTTCTTGGCCAGGCTCTTCCGCTCTATCGAATCCAATCTATATCCTTGAATTGACTTTGACTCGTATATTTCTATACTGCCTTGTAATAGTTGCTTGTTCCAGTCTTTTCAAATATCGCTTCATTGCCCCGGAGGTTTCGGGCCGCACAGACCCTGACGCCTTTCAGCGTCCCCTTCCGAAAGCGAGTGCAAAGGTAAGCACTTTTTAGGTAACGGCAAAATATTTCACGCTTTTTTTTCACTTTTTTTATCATTTACCTCTTTACACCTTTTTATTATTTCGCGCACGGGCGCGCACGCGTAAAGGAAACAGGTGCTGTGACAGATGCGCAGATAGACCTCTTCAACACCGATACCTGTCTTTTCATAGGGAAGATTTGTTTTTACTATGAATATTCGCTATCTTTGTAGAGCAATTGCGACTTTTATTTCCTGAAAATGTATCACCCTCATGCAAGGTTTTGCATTATTCAGCATTATATAGTCAAAAACCAACAAATTATGTCAACGATGAAAAAAAGAACTATTCTCTCCATGATGCTACTTGCATACGTCATGGTATCGTCTACATCAAGTTGCAGTAATGATGACGGCAACAATGGCGTGAACAACCAAACCTCACGTCCAATTGACAATGCCACAAGAGCAGTGTTTATGAAAATAAACGACATGGCGTTTCCTTTCTTCAGGCAAGTCTGTTCCGACGTGAAACCTGACGAGAATTTCATGATTTCGCCATTGAGTCTGACTGAAGTTCTCGCCATGCTCGCCAATGGCGCCAATGGTGCCACACAGAAACAGATTCTTGAAGTGATGAGACTCGACACTATCTCATCAGCACGCGCAAGTAAGGCTTTGCAGATATTCAACAGTCATCTCATGGCTACCGACAAGCAAAGTCAGATGTCGCTGGCTAACTCACAATGGATTGACGATGATATCAGTGTGAAGGATGAGTACATAGAATATAATGAGGAGTTCCTCGATGCAGAGACATTCAATCAGGATTTGTGTACTGAACAGACCATGTACGACATCAATTCATGGTGTAGCAGGAAGACATACGGATGTATTGACGAATTACTTTACCGTCCACTATCTGATGAAGCAAAGATGGTGCTCATCAATGCACTCTATTTCAAAGGTATCTGGAAAAGTAAATTCGACAAGCAAAGTACATCGGATGACAAGTTCACAAACTATGACGGAACGATGACGCCGGTAAAGATGATGCACCAGACGCAAGCCTTCTCTGCATGTCAAGGGGACAAAATGGATATTGTCCGGTTTCCTTATGGGAACGGAAGTTTCTACATGGATGTCGTTCTTCCTCATGAAGATGAGACACTCGATGACTGCATGGATGATATTGACCTGAAGACGATGAATGGATATTTGAGACCTTATAAGGTAACTGTCAGCATGCCACGCATGAACCTAAACTATCGTCGCTCGCTCAAAAATGACCTCAAGTCGATGGGAATGACTAATGCCTTCAGCTGGATCGATGCCGATTTCTCAGGCATAAGTAACACCAAACTGTCTGTATCCTTCATCGAGCAAGTCACATCAATTAAAGTGGACGAAGATGGCACAGAGGCAGCGGCAACAACCTTTTCAGGCATGGTTGATACAGCACCGACGCCAGTTGAGGTCAAGCCGATGACGTTCACAATGAACCGTCCATTCGTATTCCTCATCAGAGAAAGCCAAACGGGAATGGTATTGTTCATGGGTAGGATGGTCAAGTTCTGATGTTTCGTTAATTCTCTGTGATAGTCATTGACAAGACAATAACAGCACGAGTCATACAAGGCGACCGTAAGGCAGCACAAGAACTATACTGCCTTACGGTTCGCTATCTCTGTGCCGTCTGTCAGAGGTATATTGATGATGACGATGTCAGGGACATATTGCAGGAGAGCTACATAAAGATTTTCAAGAACATAAAGGATTTCTCCGACAAAGACAAAGGCTCATTACTGTCATGGATGACAAGGATTGTAGTCAACGAATCGTTGCAGTTTCTCCGCAGAAAGAACCGGAACGCATTCATTGAATCTGTTGACGATATTCCTGAATGCGAGGAAGAATTTGAGGTGCCACGTTTCTCCTCAGAGGAAATCCATCATGCAATCAGGCAACTTCCTACCGGTTATCGTGTCGTACTCAACCTATACGTCTTTGAAGGAAAGTCGCACAAAGAGATATCACAGATGTTAGGCATCAAGGAAGCATCATCTGCCTCACAACTGAACAGAGCAAAGAACATGCTACGGAAGATACTAGTAAAACAGGAAGGAGACCGCACATGAAAGAACAATGGACAAAAGACCTTCGCAGCAAACTCACTGACTTTGAAGCGCCAGTGATTCCTGATGGGCTTTGGGACGACATCAACGCAAAGATACCGCATTCAAACACTTTGCCATTACACAAGCATTATCTGAAAGTGGCTGTTGCAGCAGTACTATTACTCGTGTCATTATCTGGCATCTGGCATATAATTCATAATGACAGCAGCACTGTTCATCACATTTCTGACAACAGCGATGAACATCAGCAAGCAGCAACAAATACAATAGACAGGACGCCTCTTATAGCCAGCAACGAACAAGAGACACAGAATCCAGTTGTAAACTCTTATGCTCCATCAGCAAAAAGAGTCATCTCACAGGCGAACATCAGCAATCATCAGCCCGACTCAACAACAAATGTCGCCAATAATCAAAAGCCCGTTAATGCGTCAGAAGACGTATCGGAAGAAACAGATAGTGAAGACACCGTTACACATTCAATAATACGACAAGACATGGCACCGCAACGAGTAACACAACCCACCAAACCTTCAAGACGCTTAATAACCCAAATAGATAAAATCCTGGATGATAAAAAAGGAAACAGCGTATACCTTGCCATGAGTACATCAGGCATGTTATTGCTAAAGGCAACAAGTGGTAAGTTACAAGAGTTTGGAACGATTATTGATCCCACACAAAAAGATCAGACAGACGGAGCCGGTGACAACCATGAGTGTTGCACTCCTGATGATACGACAAAGCACAGTGGCAACGAATATGACACTCGGGTCGGTACAGTCCCGACATCTAGAAAGGGGGCGAAAATGCAGGAATCCAAAGATGCAGAAAAACATCATCGTCCAATTTCCGTAGGACTGCAGATTGGCATTCCTCTCACAAATCGATTATACTTGAATACAGGACTGAATTACACATATCTATATAGTGAGTTCGATAAAGGCTATACCAATCAATATACTCACACAGACCAAAAAATACATTACATAGGGATTCCACTGCTGTTAAGTTATAGTCTTTACAGTAACCAGCACATAAACATCAGTCTTGGTGGTGGTGGCAGAATGGATTTTGGAATTTCGGGCAAGTCCGTGTCACATAGCATTGTCAAAAACAAGGAAGTCAGTTCCACGTCGGAAAGCCTGTCAGGTTTACCTGAGAACGTCTCACTGATGGTATCTCCTGGCATTCAGATAAATATCATCAAAGGACTAAGCGCCTATGCCGAGCCATCATTGCAATATATACTTCCGAGTTCCAGCGATATTAGGACGTATTATACAACACACAACTTTATATTTGATTTGCAGTTCGGTGTCCGTTGGAATTTTAGCCACAATCGGTAATCCTTCATCCATGCGCCTGAGAAAACTACAACAGTAAGAAAAATTCGTCGCTCATCGCTCGTGATTCATTTTTTATTTATATCTTTGCAGAATAAACAAGGCCTCAAGGCCATTTTAAGCAATAATATGAAAAAGATAATATCCGCATTCATCCTCCTTTTTGTCTGTACAGGTCATTCCCTTGCAGACGAAATTCGTCAGTCCAACCCAAATGACCACAGGCCGGCAGTGGAGGAACGCCTGTTTCGCAGTGAGGCAGTCGAACGCCAGATAGAGGCACTGAAGGACAAACTCATCGCCATCAATCCGAAACTGTTCTGGATGTTTCAGAACTGCTTTCCCAATACCCTCGACACCACCGTCCACTATAGCAAGACCGATGACGGCGACGACGACACCTTCGTCTATACCGGCGACATCCATGCCATGTGGCTTCGCGACAGCGGTGCACAGGTATGGCCATATCTCCGCTACATCAAGGACGACGAGCCACTCCGCCACCTCATCCGTGGCGTGATCCGTCGCCAGTTCTCATGCATACTCATTGACCCCTATGCCAATGCCTTCAACATGGGCCCTACCGGCAGCAAGTGGGCATCAGACCATACAGACATGAAACCCGAGCTCCACGAGCGCAAGTATGAGATTGACTCTCTCTGCTATCCACTCCGGCTGGCATACGAATACTGGAAACTGACAGGCGACGACAGTATATTCGACGAACGATGGCTGAAAGTCATACGCAGCATACTCGACACATTCCGCGAACAGCAGAACTGGAACGGCCCAAGGACATCCTACCGTTTCCTCCGTACCACGGCAGCCATGCACGACACCCGTAGCAACAGTGGCTACGGTCATCCGGGGAAAGCCTGCGGACTCATAGCAAGTGCCTTCCGCCCTTCCGACGACTGTACCATCTTCCCATATCTCATCCCGAGTAACTTCTTTGCCGTGAGCGTATTGCGCAAGGCAGCCACCATTCTCAAAAAGGTGAACAAGGAAGAGGAGTTATCCCATGAATGTACGGAAATGGCCAGTCAGGTAGAGAAGGCCATCAGACAGCACGCCATCGTGAAACATCCGAAATACGGCAAGATCTATGCCTTCGAGGTCGACGGCTACGGCAGTTCCCTACTGATGGACGACAGCAACGCGCCAAGCCTGCTCAGCCTGCCTTACCTTACCGACGTCGACATCAAGGACCCGGTTTACCAGAACACACGCCGTTTCGCATGGAGCGACGACAATCCCTATTTCTTCCATGGAAAGGCAGGCGAGGGCATAGGCGGTCCACATTGCGGCATCGACCATCCGTGGCCGATGAGTCTGATAATGAAGGCACTCACCACCACCGACAGGGAAGAGCAGCAATGGTGTCTCGACGAACTCCTCAGAACCGATGCCAACACCCTCTTCATGCACGAGTCATTCAACAAGGACGACGCCTCCGACTTCACCCGCTCATGGTTTGCATGGGCAAACACCCTTTTTGGAGAACTGATAGTGACTATGTACGAAGAGAAGAAATGAACTTTTCGGACATGGACACTGCTTCTCCGTCAACGTTCCCTTCAATCATAGTTTCTTCCGCCTATTTGAAAGCGTTCTCACTCAATCCCCTGCCACCAATCTTGAGGTCGTCCATGTATGACGGCACTTTGCGACCAAGATATTTGTCAACATAGAGTTTTGCAAGGTACTGACCGAGCATGAAACCATGGCCTCTGAGACCAGTGCAGAGTCCCACCTCCGGATCGATGATGTAGCGCGGTTCGGTATAGCGTCCTGCCCAAACGGCAAGGAAACCGACTTCACGCAGGTTCGGTATCCAGTCGGCAAAGACTTCGCTGATTATCTCGAGGAATTCCTTACTGTTATACTTTATATTCTGACGCGCTTCGTAACTGTCGCAATCGGGCGAGGCACAGCCGATAATCTGTCCTGTATGTCCCCACTGCTGACCGTAGACGGCACTGAATCCCTTGTAGTGCCGGCGGTCGATAATCATGTCCAATGGTCCTCCGTTGGGTCCCATCATAGGCAGTCGGCGAGTGATGAAAGCCTGATGCTTGACAGGGTAGAGTCTGGCATCAAGATTTAGCTGGTCAATGAATTTCTCTGCACCCCACCCCATGGCATTGACAAAGTGGTCGACGGTGTACTCAATGAATTCTCCCTCATGGTTGCGTACGAGGGCTAAATAATGGTTGCCAACTTTCTGTATGTGAAGCAACTCACAGTCCTCGAAGTAACGGCCGCCATGCCGGACTCCGATGGAGCGGATGTAGTCGATGACTCGTCCTGGAGTAGCCTGCCAGCAGTCACGTGTGATAAGTGCATGGCTGTAGGTATCCTTGCTGTCATCCCAAAGCGGAGATATCTCCGTCCTGAAATCCTTGCGCTCTATCATATAGGCATCACTCCATGCACGTGAGGCATCGAGAGAACGATAGGTAGCATCGTCGTGAACAAGGTTGACATAGCGTGTAGGCCGGTAGTTGATGTTGTACTCCTTCTGTATCTGACGGAATATCTCATGACTATGAACGGCTATGTCGGCTATGTCGGGATTGGAGAAAGCAGGTCGGCCACCTCCGATGCATCTCCAGGATGCTCCGCGACTGTAGTTTATCATGACAGGATGCTTTCCTGCCTCGGAAAAATAACGGAATAGGGCACTGCCTGCAATACCGCCACCTGCAATGAGGACTTCGATGCGTTCGTGCCGGACATTGTTAATCTTCGGGAAGATAAAGACTTCCTTGCTCTTGGAGTTGTAGATGTCGCCTAAGGTAACCTGATTGCTCAATGGTGCACGTGGAGTAACATCACCTGTCAGTTCGATGCCCCGACTCCGCAGTATCTGACGCGCACGGGATATGCAACGTTTGCCACGGCACGGACCCATACCGAGACGTGTGATGTGTTTCAGTTCGTCGACAGAGAGTACCTTGCGGTCACCGATGACCTCAAGTATGTAATCAAGTCTGATGTCCTCGCAATGGCAGACGTAGGTCTCACCTTCTTCGGTAGGATGGAGTGGTTGCAAGGATAGCGGTGCTGGATATTGTTCCTTGGGGATGAAGCCCTTGATATCGGTCATCACCGGTTCACCAATCACTTTCAGTCGTGCCACATTGGTCTTGTTGGCTTTCTTCAGAATTCTCTCTATGATTCCCTCGCCCACCTTGCTGCCGTTGTTGTCGACCAGATAGACCTCGGAACCCTCCACGACAGTATATTCTATAGGCAGGAAACAAGTGCCTTTCTGCAGGTCATATCCGAAGATGGCAAGACCAGGACAGTTGTTGACACACTGCATACAGCCGATACACTTGTCGTAGTCCACCACAGGCGTGCTGTTTGTCGTGAGCTTGCTGATGGCACCCTGAGGGCAAGAAAAGGAACAAGGATTGCAGGCAAAGCCATAGAGACAGTCCATCTGTACGAAAGGCCGAGCCTTCATACGCTCAGGAGTAGGCAGGGCGGGAGTATCGAGCAGACGTACGGGCCGTTGTTGTGAGTCAATATACTGACGGGAGATATTGAGATAGTCATCGTAGTTGTAGTGTACTCCCATTGCCTGTGCCACTTCATAGGCAGCCTGTCGTCCGCGTAGCACGGCACTGGTGCCTTCTCCAATGCGGATGGCATCGCCCACACCATAGACATTGTGGCCAAAGACCTCACGTCCCTTGAGCAGCAACTGATTGTCGGGAATCAGACCGGTACAGATATTTATGATATCAATACCGTCAATGATCTGTTCAGTACCGGCTACTGGCTTGAAATTCTCGCATTTGGCTATGACTGCACCCCTAATGCCAGTATGGCTGACATTAGGGATTGCCTTCAACATTATGTATCCTGTCATGATGGGGATGCCCAAACGGCGTACACGATTTGCCTGTACAGGAAAACCTCCCTCACGAGGCATAGCCTCGATGATGGCCTTGATGGTAGCTCCAGCCTGCATTCCCTGGTAGGAGGTGAGGTAGCCTATATTGCCGGCACCGACGGTCAGGACCCGTTTGCCCAAAAGGGTGTGTTCCTGGTTCATCATTTTCTGAAAGACAGCAGCTGTATAGACACCCGGCATGTCGTCGTTCTCAAAGGTAGGCATGAACGAAACTGCCCCCGTGGCAACGACAAGATGCTCAGCATCGACATAACCGACCTCGCCCGTGACGATATTCTTGATGGCTACCCGGCCACCCTCAAGGATATCCCACACAGTGTTGTTGAGCAGAATGCCCTCCATGCTGTCGCCTGCCAGTGTACGGGCAATATCGAAGCCACGCATCCCACCAAATCTTCTTTCCTTTTCAAAGAAGAAGAACTGATGGGTCTGTATATTAAACTGTCCTCCGATACGGCTGTTGCTGTCGATGACAAGATTACTGATGCCAAAGGTGTTGAGTTGTTCCCTACATGCCAGACCTGCCGGTCCGGCACCGATGATAGCCACTTGTACCTTGTAAATCTTCACTTCACGGGACTTTTGTTCGCGAGGTTCGGGCATCCCGTTCTCCCCGCCACCGGCGTGATGCACTTCCTTCACCCCATCGACAAGGGTGATGCAGATACGGCGCACCACCCCGTCGACCATCATCTCACAGGCTCCACACTTGCCGATACCGCAGTTGAGAGAGCGGTTGCGTCCGGTGATGCTATGGCTGTGAACAGGGAAACCCGCCTGATGCAAGGCGGCAGCAATGGTATGGCCTTTCTGACCCTGAACTTTATGTCCTTCGTACATGAATTCGACAACCTCACTCTGAGGAATGTCCAAAATAGGATGCTTTTCAATCTTGTACATAAGATTTAAATAATGAGCTATTTGTCCGATTTGATTTTTGCAAGTATTGATTAAGTGCACAAATGTAGAAATATTTTTTGTGTTATACAAGTTATTTGGACTAAATTTGTTTTTTTCCACATAGAATCGTATCTATCGCTCGCTGTGCTCCCGCAAGATACTCACGCTCGGAAATAAAAATAAAAGTTTTTAACTTTTTATTTTGTATTTCGCTCGCTTAATCGTATCTTTGCAAAAAATTGTTAAAATGACATTCATATAACTTACATACCCATCAAAATGAAGAAAAACTATCTTAGCATCTTGATGGTCGGGGCTTTGTTCATCTCTGGATGTACGAATGCCGACTACGACAGGGAAGAGCAGCAATGGTGTCTCGACGAACTCCTCAGAACCGATGCCAACACCCTCTTCATGCACGAGTCATTCAACAAGGACGACGCCTCCGACTTCACCCGCTCATGGTTTGCATGGGCAAACACCCTTTTTGGAGAACTGATAGTGACTATGTACGAAGAAAACAGATAATACGAAATGCGACGAACCAGCCTATTAGTCACATTGCTTACTCTCTCTGTCATCTGTGCCTCTGCACAGGACTTGTCGTTCAGCCACCCACATGGATTCTACGATCAACCCTTCGAACTCGTCATTACCGACCCAGATGATATCTGCGCCGACAGCGCCGTCATTCGTTACACCCTCGACGGGAGTCTGCCGACACCATCCAGCACCCCCTACACATCACCCATCACCGTAAGGCGCAACACCATAATCCGTGCGGCAGCAGTCCACGCCGACAGCCTGATATCCAACGTCGCAACAGCCACCTACCTCTTTCTCGATGACATCCTCCATCAACCCGACTACCCCTCCGGCTACCCTAAGGAATGGGGCTCATATACAGAGACCACAGGCACCGCACCAGCCGACTACGGCATGGACACGGAAATGACAAACAATCCAACCCTCAGCAAGAAGATAAGACAAGGGCTACTCTCCATCCCCGTCCTCAGCATCGTGACCGACAAGGACAACCTCTTCAGCCACGAGAATGACCCCGAGAAAGGTGGCATATACATCTTCACAGGGCCTCCTGTAGGCGATACCACCGGCAACGGCTGGACACGTCCCGCAAGTGCCGAACTCTTCGGATGCGGACACGATTTCTCCGTCACCTGCGGACTCCGGCTCCATGGCGGACACGGTCGTCTGGCTGAGAAGAACCCGAAACACTCCCTGCGGCTCGTCTTCAAGAAGGAATACGGAGAGAAGACTCTGAAATACCCGCTCTTCGGTCCCGACGACCCCGACAAGTTCGACCAGCTCGTACTCCGGTGTCACTTCGGCAACAGCTGGCAGCACTGGCTGGAATCCAACCGGCAGAAGGCACAGTACACCCGCGACGTCTGGGCACGACGCATGCAACGGAGGATAGGATGGACAAGCATTAATGCCCTCTACGTCCACGTATTCCTCAACGGCATGTACTGGGGACTCTACAACATAGCCGAGAGAGTCGACGACCAGTACGGCAAGGACCACCTCGGAGGTAGCAAGGAGGACATCGACGTCGTCAAGGTAGAAGAGGAAGGAGGCAACCACATCGAAGCCGCAGAAGGCACCCTCGACACATGGAACGAGATGGTCGCCACGGCATCCAAGGCCTCCGACGACACCTACTACAACCTACTGCAAGGCAAGGACAAGGACGGCAACTACGATCCAGAACTCGAACCACTCCTCGACATCGACAACTTCATCGACTACATGCTCATCAACCAGTACGGAGGCAACACCGACTGGGACCACCACAACTGGTTCGCCATACGCCGTAAAGGGCCCGACAGTCAGGGATTCCGTTTCCTCTGCTGGGATTCAGAACTCATTATCGACAACCCACAGGAGAATGTGCTTCTCGTCAACAACGGCAGTTCCTACCCTACAGGAATCTTCAACAACCTCCTGCAGAACAGCCAGTTCGCCGTCAGATATTCCCGTCGGGCAAAGGAACTCCTTGCCGACGACGGACCACTCGGCCCCGAGAGCGCAGAGGAAGTATGGGACAGCCTATACAGCACCATCTCCACCGCACTCTACGCCGAAGCAGCACGCTGGGGCGACTACCGCCGCGACGTCCACCCCTACCAGACAAAAGGCAGCCTCTACACCGTCGACGGCACATATCAGAAAGAACGTGACCGCCTCCACAGCCAGTATTTCCCTTCACGCACGTCATTCGTGCTCAACAATATAGAAAATCTCTTCGCCATAGATGACTTCGAGCCACTCGAAGGATGGGAGCCACTCACCGCCAGCCTCTTCCACAAATGGGACGGCACAGATGCCGACGCACGTCCACTCGACACGCCCGTACACGTAGACTGGAACATCAACCAGCAGTCAAGCGACGGAACCGCTATCGCTGGATTCGCCAATGTCGACCACGACGACTTCGCCGACCTCACACCTTACGACCAGCTCGTCATCCGAGGCAAGGGAGGCAACCTCCGCATACTCGCCAACCGTCTCGTAGCCCACGGCCCATGGAAAGAAATAAAAGTGACATTCAACGAGAAATGCCCATACTGGGACAAGGACCTCAAGGCCGTCGTCCTCCCACTCGAAGACCTCCAGACCCTCCGCACATCATCCAACGAGGACCGCTTTGACGACTTCGTCCACCTCAATGCCATCAAGGTCGACTGGGGCAACACCGCCACCGTCACCAGCATCTGGCTCGTACCGAAAGCCACAACCGACATCCACAGCCTCACAGCCACATCCACCACCTCGTCCGACCACGTCTATCGCAACCTCAGTGGTCTACGCGTGAACGACACCTACAAGGGAATCATCATCACGAACGGCAAGAAGATCCTGAACAGATAAGCTGAGAATACGATACATCATAACGATATAACAATCTTAAATGATATTCATATTATACTAAATTCCTAAAATGAAGAAAAACTATCTTAGCATCTTGATGGTCGGGGCTTTGTTCGTCTCTGGATGTACGAATGCCGACTACGACCTCAGCGACATTGACACGACGGCTCGTTTCAATGTAAATGGACTTGTCGTTCCCATGAACATCGACAACGTCACTCTCAAATCAGTACTCGACCTCAAGGAGACGAGTAAAGTGAAGGAAACCCCATCAGGATATGCCATTCAGGAAGATGGCACATTCGAGTCGGACGCAATCAAGGTTCCGTCGTTCTCCACCAGTGTACCTCAGATTGACCCTATTGAGGCCAGTATCAACATTCACGTTGCAAACGGAGTGAAGGCCACAGAACCAGCCTCGGTTCCAATAGCCTACTACGAACTGCCAACTAAGTCAACCTCTTTCACCATCTCCACCGACAAGGTTCCGGAGCAGGTCATGGACATCTACGACGTAAAAGTGGACGCAAAAGCCAAATGCAACATCCAGATAAGCGGTCTGTCCGACGTTCTCAAGAGAGTTCGTTTCAACGGAATACAATTGCAGTTGCTTAAGGGATTCCATCTGTCATATCTTGAAATCAACGGTGAGACAATCGCTCTGTCATCCTATAATCCACAGACGGGTATTCTGGATCTCTCATCCGAAGAGATTGAGACAGAGGATGGATACATCCACATCTCCATCTCCATCTCCAGCATCAATGCCGACGAGGCCGGACTGGAGTTCAGCAATCCTCACTTCAGCATTTCCTGTGAATGCAAGCTTCTCGAAGGAGGAAAGGTCTCAGTCTGCAAGGAGGATTTCAAGAAAATCAGCGAGATTAACTCCCTCCCGACCAGTATCGGTTACAAATGCAATTTCGATGTATCGGAAGTGGATGTGAAGTCATTCTCCGGAAAGATAAAGTATGACGTCACGGGACTCAATATCGCTCCTGTAAATCTCAATGACCTTCCAGACCTTCTCAGTCAGCCTGAGACAGACGTACGCATCACTAATCCACAGATATACATCAAGCTCAACAACCCTCTCATCCAGGCAGGCTACTCTCTGTCTGCACAGACGGGATTCACACTTACTGCTAACCGCCCAGACGAAGCTCCACAGAATTATTCGCTCGATGAAGGAGAACTGGTCGTTGCAGACGATGCCGATAATAGCTTCGTGCTTTCTCCTATAGACCCTGAGGCATCAGTAAAGGCTGATCTTGGTCGCACAGATGCCCAGCACATCGGGTTCAAGTCTCTTTCTGATATATGCAGTGGAAAAGGACTTCCAAAGTCCATCAGCGTCACAGCCGATGACCCTCAGATTCCGGAACAGGAAGTCTATGATTTCCGACTGGGCGAGACCTTCAATCCAGTAAAGGGCAATTACCTCTTCTTCGCTCCGCTCAACCTCAAGCCAGGCACATTCATCTCCTATGCCGACTCCATTGACGGATGGAACGACGAAGACGTAGACGGAATCACCATAGAGAAGCTCTCGCTCGACATGAACGTCACTACCGATGTATCACTCGACATGAATCTCACCGTCTACCCTATCGTCATCAGGAACGGTAAGCCTGTAATCGACTACAGCATATCTGGCAAAGCATATATTCCTGCATCTGCATCTTCCAGTCCGGTGACAGCCATTCTCGAAGGGACAATCACCCACCTCGACGGTGTCTACATCTCAGCAACCCTCGAATCAAAGCAGGCAGGCAAGACTCTATCGCCGGATATGCACATCAACCTATCGGGTCTGAAGGCTACAGTAACAGGTTATTATGACAAAGAACTTTAATGGGAGGAACTGAATATGAAAAATATACATATCAACATACGCAACGCACAGTCATCAGTACGTACGCTCCTGCTCGGCATCGTATGCCTCAGCGCCAATGCAGGCATATATGCCCAGAACACTCAGTCGGGGTACTTCGTAGACGGCTACCTCTACCGCCACGAGATGAACCCGGCAATTGCCAACGAACAAAGCTACGTGGCACTGCCTGCCATAGGTAACCTCAATGTGGCCATGCGAGGAAACATCGCCTTCGACAACATATTCCGCAACGTGAACGGAAAGACGACTACATTCCTCAACCCGGCCGTATCGGTATCCGACTTCATGGGCAACCTCTCCGATGTCAACAAGACAAGGGCTGACATAAGGGTCAACGTGCTCTCTGTAGGATTCAAGGGCATAGGCGGTTACAACACGATTGGAGTGAACGTAAGGTCGAACATCGGCATCGACATCCCTAAGTCGCTCTTCAGCCTCGCAAAGGAAGGACCGCAGAACCAGACTTACGACATCAGTGACTTCTCTGCCGGTGCAAACGCATACGCAGAAATCGCACTCGGCCACTCCCACAAGATTAACGACAAGCTGCGCATCGGTGCCACACTGAAATTCCTCCTCGGAGGTGCCAATGTGGAGGCGAACTTCGACAAGGCCCAGCTCACACTCGGAAACAATGCCTACACAGCCATCACCAATGCCACGGTAAACGCAAGCGTGAAGGGACTCACCTACAAGATGGAAACGACCGAACGCGGACCAGAAGGTCACAAGACTCCTCACACATACGTGAACGACCTTGACGTAGACGGCACAGGCCTCAACGGATTCGGACTGGCAGTAGACCTCGGAGCACAGTACAAGCTCACCGATGATATAGAGCTGAGTGCATCCATACTCGACCTCGGATTCATCGGATGGAACAATAACATGCAGGCATCCACCAACGGCGACCGTCAGTTCACGACAGACGAATACATCTTCAATGCCGACGATGATGCAGACAACAGTTTCAGCAAGGAATTCGACCGATTAGGGGAAGGCCTCGCAACTCTCTATGAACTCCAGGACAACGGCGACCAGGGCAAGCGCAACGTAGGACTCGATGCAACCTTCAACATCGGTGCATCATACACGCTGCCTGTATATAGACCTCTGTCATTCGGTATCCTCAACACCACACGCACTGGCAAGTACGGATGGACTGACTTCCGGTTCAGCGCCAACTGGGCACCTGTGAAACTGTTCTCTGCCAGTGTCAATTTCGGAGCCGGCACTTATGGTGCTTCATTCGGATGGATGGCTAACTTCCACCCTAACGGATTCAACCTCTACCTCGCAATGGACCACACGATGGGCCAGCTGGCCAAGCAAGGACTCCCACTCTCAGGCAATGCCCACTTCAACATGGGCCTGAACATTCCATTCTGATGAAAGTAATCCAGTTTGGAATAGGAGGCGTAGGCAGCTGGTGTACAGAGGCTCTCGTGAGGGCAGGTATCGACGACCTGACCATAGTGGACTGCGACGTAGTGTCGGCATCGAACATCAACCGCCAGCTCATTGCCACCACGAAGACCATAGGAATGGCGAAGGTGGAGGTGATGAAGGAACGGTTGCTGGACATAAACCCCGACGCAAGAATCACTGCCATCAAGGAGAGATACTGCACCGAGACTGCCGACCAGTTCAATCTGGACGAATACGACTACGTGATTGACGCCATAGACTCGCTCGCAGACAAGGCCCTGCTCATCCTCAGGGCCTGCGAGAGCGAGGCAAGATTGATTTCATCGATGGGTGCCGCAGGAAAGACAGACCCCCAGAAGGTACGTGTGGCCGAGTTCTGGAAGGTGAACGTATGTCCGCTGGCACGAGCACTCAGAAACCGCTTCAAGAAAGCCAAGACCTTCCCTGCCAAGAAATTCATGGCCGTCTACAGCGAAGAACTGCCCGCCCAGAAAATCGTTGACAGCACCACCCTCGACACAGGTACAAGACTACAGTTGAAACCCTTCGTCCAGGTAACCGCCACCTTCGGCATGCACATGGCCGCAGAAGTGATAAACGGAGGGAAAGTTGAGAGGTGAGAAAATCTCAGAAGGTCAAAAAAGAAGGACTGCAATTTCGCAGCCCTTCTTTTTTTTGTCAGCCAACGGAAAATTGCAAAAAGACAAAAAGACAAAAAGACAAAAAGACAAAAAGACAAAATTGGCTCCGCGTTTCACAACGAAGAGCCAACAGAAAAAAAACCTATAATTTAAAACGCGTATTATACACCTTTGATAAGTGAGTCTAACTAACCTTGTTCCTTTTCAATGAGCATCGACTGCGGGAGGAAAGCCCTTACCGAGTTGAAGAACTCGCCTGGGTTCTTGGTTGATTCCTGCACGTCGAAGAAGAGGTTGAAGGTCAAGTCCTCCAGTGTCTCGCGTGCCTTCTCCATCTTTGCAAGGTCAACTTCCTGCATGGTAGAACATTTCTGGATGTGCGTCAATGTTCCTCTGTTGTTCTCCTCGTACCATACAACGTGAAATTCAGTTACCGTGAATGGGTTGCCAGTACGTCTACTTGTTCCTGTTCTCTGTGGGTAGATTTTCCCGATTTTTCCTGTAATCTTCATGATTTACTGTGTTATTAATGTTATACGTTCGTAATTGGCTGGTCTCACGTAGATGGTGAGAGAAAGTTTCTCACTGAAAATCTGCAATGGGTTAAGACCCTCGACCACAAATGCAATATTCTTGTATCGCTGGTAGTTCACTTTCGAGCCTACCTCTATGCCCTCAGGCAATTTGTATTCTTCCTTTTTCATTTCTTTTTCCATTGATTCTTTGCTGTTTTAACGATTAGACCGTCCCTCTTCCATACAGTTACAATGTTTCGTGGGGTGGTTGCTATAGCGAAGTTCTTACACTTCACTACAATATCCCCTATAGTGAATTCTTCTGTAAGAGCATCCCACAGAGTGCCATACTTCATCGGCTTGAAGTTCTCCATGTCAGCCTTTACCTCAGCACGCTTCTTGTTGTACTTCGTGCCGAAAACGTAGTATGTGCTGAAATGTTCCACTTCGCTCCACCACATACAGAACTCCTTAATCTTCTGTTGCATCTTCTCGCTTGTAGGATTGCCCCAGAGTTCATTTGCTATGAGAGCTGCACGGAATCCCTTGTTGGCACTTCGCTTGCAGAATGTACCGTATGCGTTGTCTGGAGCAAGGCTTGCCTGCTTGATGGTTGCTGCAGTCCACTCCATCAAAGGCTTGTGAAGATATGACAGGTCGCGGGTGATTCTTGGACGTACCTCGAACTTCCACTTGATGTTGCTGTCGAAAGCCTTCAGGTCAGTATACCCTGCAAGCATCTCAGGAGTGACAATCTCAATCGGGTCAACATACGTCTGCTCGTCGAACTTCTCTATCAGTTCATAATGCTTCTGCAAGGTCTTTTCCGGAATCTTCTTCCATGACTGATACGGTGCAAACTCGCTTGCGAAGATAGGTGCAATGGTGATTCGTGTAACCAGTCCGTCAGTCACGTCATGAAAAAAGTGGAGCACTCTCTCTGGTGTACCAGTCACCAGCACATTCCAGAACAGGTTGACAGTTCCCTTGAATGTCTGACTGCTTCTGAACTGCTGACCAGTGGCATCGTTATCCCATGCAATTCGAAGCAAGTCACTCAGTCCTTTCACGCCACGACCGAGTGTGTCGATTTCGGGGCAGTAAGTGTGCAGGTGTGCGCCCTTGTTCTCGAAACACTGAGTGAACAGCTGTACTTCCGAGAACTTCGGTTCAAGTATTCGCTTGCAGAGTGTAGGCTTTTCTGGCTTGTCCTTGTTGTCGCTCCTTGTGTTCACCAGCGAGTCGTAGAGTCGTTCACGCGCATTGATGATGTCCTCACGACTGCGGATTTTCTCCAAGAGATAGAGGAACTTCTTCACGAATGACTTGCCGCCAGCTGCCTCTGCCCATATTACCGAGAAGAAAGATGTGGTGTGAGTCAGTCCATCGAAATACTCTGCCTGTGCGTAGGTAGTGAGAGTTCCGAGGATTTCCAGCAAAGCCGCGATTGTCGGGACCTTGAAATCCTGCGGTGCTGCCTTCACCCAGTCCTTGATGATAGGTGGCAGTTCCGGCATACGGCTCAGCAGTTCGTCATACGGACTGGTGCTGTCATCATCGTCATCATCGTAGATGTTCTTCACGTCTGCCACAGCCTCACCCAGATAGCCACGCTCCTTCATCCAGTGCCATACGTTCGATGGGATTCTGCCGTTCGTATTGTAACTGCAAACCTTCTTCGCCTGGTTGAAGATTTCCACCACGTCATGTCCGAATGTCGGCATCATCGCAGTCATAAGCACTGGATTGTTGTCACACACATTCCTTATGTCGCGCAGTATGTTGTAATGAAGAGAATGAACTTCTCCTGCAAACGGCTTGCCGTTCACGATTATTCCGAGCTGTTCACCTCGGTACTGAGTCCACTCGCTGACTATGTCCTTCAGGCTGTGACCTCTGAACTCATAGTCCTCATAGTTTTTCAGTTCCTCCTGATTGAGTGCTGCCCTTCCAGCCTTTGCTGGCTCTGGCTTGCTTGCCTCTGGCTTTTCAGCCTCTGGCAGTCTTTCTTCCATTGCCATGCTTACGTAGACTCTCAACCTCTCTTGGTTATAGTCCTTCAAGGTAAAGAGGTCATCAGAGATATAGATAATGTCATCCTCTTTCGGCACGAAAGCCAGACGGCTGTAGTCAATGTTCACCTCGTCATACCACTTGCCTACGCAGAAGTGTTCTGCAAAAGCCCTCTGGCAGTCGAGGATAGAGTCATCAGTGTCCTGCATTTCGCAGACAACCTTCAGTCCCTTGCCCGATGGGGTGATGAATGCCAGCTGCACGTTCCATTTGTCAAAGTCGTTGAGAGTCTTGATAAGATTCCATACGTTCTCTGGTGTGACCGTCCAGTCTTCCTTGTCCTCGATGTGGTCAAGGTCAATGAGATACTTGCGGTTGCTGACCATGTTCTGAGCAAGCCTTGCCCCTCTGGCATCGTCACTTAGCAAAGGGTAGCCTTGGAAGATGAATGCAGGGAGCAGTCCTTTTGCACTTGCCTTTCCGTTTCGGTACTCCCCCACGTTGATTCTTACAGCGTCCTTTGCGCAGAACTTCATAAGTTCCTCCACGGACGTAACCTGTCCGTCAAGAGTGCGGTTTTCCTTTCTGTTGATATACTTTATCGGTAGATTCATGTTGTTGTTGGTTTTGAGAATAGATACTTGTTGATAAAATTCATTTGCTTGGTAATCAATAAAAACACTTTAGTCGCTGTGACTTCCTTCAGAGGGATATTCAATTTTATTTGAATCTTGTCTTTGTACTTCCATATCTGGCAGTTCTCGTCTTCGCTTATTATCCTTTCGTCTGGCTGTCCGTTCGGGTTGCCGAAACCTTGATTATATCTTCGGAATTGAAAATCTCCATTACCATCGACCATTCCACTGCCCCTGTACCGCTTTCCGGGTTTGAGGTCCTTAAAGTCTTCACTGTTCATAAGCCTTTTTCGAGAAAGTGAAGTACCGGAGAGAAGAAATACCGCTTCATGAAGCCAATGAGGTAGCCATAACTCCAGAATGGTAGCATGAGAATGATGACCGTGAGCACTATTGCACACATCAGTAGGAAGAGGATGAACTTGCCCACCCATTTGAGAATGAGCAATGTCAGTGATAATCTTGCAGAGTAATACATATTGTTTGGGGTTTTTGGGGTCATGCTGTTTTAATCTATTACCAAATCTAAATCTGTCTCTTTTCCATCCTTGTGGCTCTTTCCGTCCTTTGTGTAGGAATGGAATATTTCCTGATAGAATCCATCGCTCTCGTAGTCAATGAGCGCAATGATGGGGAAGTGCTTGCTCCGTCTGTCGAAGCAGATAATCCTTGCAGGGTGTCCGTCTCTCGTCCAGATGTGGTCGTTCCCTGCCTCCTTTGCCCTTTCGATGAAGGTCTTTTCTTTCTTCTTACTCATTTCGCAGTCGGTGTTATAAGGTCAAGGCAAGTAATCCCATTGCTATCTGTAGACTTGCCATTCTTGTTGTAAATTTGTATGCGCTCCGTCCTGCCATAATTCACCAGTGCAATGAGAACTGGTCCTCTTTGAGAGAGATGTGCCCCGAATTCTACGATTCTTGCCGGATGTCCCATTCTTGTACACACCCTGGCTCCATTCCTTGCAGCTGTCAGGCTGAAGGTGCTGTCCTCGTCCATGTACGGAGCTTTCTTGAATGACTTCTGAGCGACAAAGTTTTCGTCATCCATCACGATGTCACTTGATGTAGTCCTGTCCTTGTCCGTCCTGCCGTTCTTATAGGTAGTCAGCAGTGACTCAGTACCTCCCCAATCTACGAGGGCGAGTATGTCACGACCATCATCCGACTTGTAGTTGTAGCAGATGATTCTTACTGGCTTTCCGCCACGAGTTATAATAGGTTTGCCCATTATTGCCTCGTCAATGTCTAAATCTCGAACTTTCATAAATGCAAAAAATTAAAATTGAACTTGGCAGCGAAGATACAACACAAAAAAATCCCCGACAAGGAATGGCCTCATCGGGGAGCGATATTTAGACTTTTAGAGCGATTATTAGAGTCTGCCTAAAATTTTCAGGAGTGAAACAGCCACATCGCACTGTTTCCTGTATGCATCGGAAATCATGGCATACTGCTGCCACAGCTCCACCTTGCACGCCAGTTTAGGCAATTTCTTCTGTCTGTCAGTAAGCGATGAATAAATGCAGGAAACAGGATAGGATTCATCTTCGAACAAACGGCAGAATTCGCTCATGTTCGTCGGATAGTTGAACTTCTCACTAAGCACGCGATATACGGCATACCATTGCCCCTTGTCAGAGAATAGTCGTTCACCACTTTCATCAACCTCCTCCATCAGTTTCTCGATAGCCTCCTTCACGGCACTGTCTGCCGTTGACTGCTTTTCCACATTTGTCTCTCCGAACACCTGATTACCGCTAATGTAATTCACCTGATGCTCAATCAGTGTTCCAATTTCAACATTTCCATGTACTTCCATAATCGTATCAATATTTAAGAAACGGCGCGGGTGAGAAGCACTATACAACTAACGGTCTGGTAAACATTTGTCACTATAATGCAAGCAACACCCACACCGTGAATTTACATTCACCATGTAGCATTGTTGCATCTCCCTGTGACTTAATGTTTACCAGACCTTATAGTTGAGGAGAAGACTTTGCCCTTCTTTCTTTACTGCCTATAGGGGCAGTAGCCTATTACTTATTTATCTGTCGTTCTATTACTGTGTCTATTTTTGCATTACCATTTATTGTCACCGGGCCATTGATGGTGATACTCCCTGTGGCTTGACTTATATCTGAGTTTTGTATTTCCTCTTCTTTTTCATCCCCTTCTTCCGCCGCATTGCAGCAAGCAATATGTGGCAATCCCTTCACAATATCCATCGTCTTACAGCTCACATTGATGATGGAGAGCAGCAGGTCGAGAATGTAGCGGGGTTTATTATGTTCTTTGGCCCAGTCGTTGGGGTCGTTCTTGATACCGCTTTTTTTGTCAATGGTAACGGCATATCGTTCCATAATCCACTCAATCGCACTCTTGCCATTTACCACATATTCGTAGGCTTCCATGGGAATATTCTCAATACGAATCTCGGCGTTGTATATAATCACGCTCTTGTCATCCACTTTCTTGGGCTTTCCATCCTTGTCGACACCCTCTTTTTTGCCAAATCGCATCTTCTCCACCTTATAGAAATTTAGAGGGGCATCCTCTGCCACCATTAGGACATCTTCTTCTAATGGCTTATAATGGGTATATACCACCTTCACCGAAGCATGGGCGGGCTCTTCTTCGTAGTTCAGGTGCAAGTCGGCCAATTTTCTTCCCGCCTTGCTGAAAGCCAAGAAATCTTCCAACTTCTCCACTATAGGAATGCGAGGCAGCGACTTCTTCAATTCTGCTTCAAAAGCCTTCCTATACTCCTCACTATGCAACAAACCATACACATAATAGAAAATCATTTCCTTGTCAATCTGCTTGGTGCGATACCTATTCCGCATCTCTTTCAATATCCAATCCGTAATGCCATCCTTACGAATATATTTGCCCTCACCTTCACCATTACCATCAAACAAGGTTAATTGTTCTTGCTTGCGCTCTTCGTAGTAGTACAGGGGGAAACATTGTGATTTACCAATAAATTCTAAATCAGTCAAAGACGGTGTTATCAAGCATGAAAATGGTTTTGTTACCCCAACACCACAAACGCAAATAGTCAAAGGAAAATCATAAATACCATGAGGATAAAATAATTCTGTTTGATACATACGATTAATTAACTCTCTCTTATAATAACACTGTTGTTTGAAGAATGGACGGTAATTGCTTTCACAAATATATTCTTTATCAAAAATATATTTCTTACCTTTGGGTAAATCCACCTCTTTTTGTTGGTAATCCCAAGCAAATTTTGTACTGTCGTAGTTAATGGTTTTTATTATATCAAGATTTGTACTATTTTTCTTGAGATTTTGAATCCGATCAACCTCCTTGTTGTAATTATTAATTGCATCAAGCGTGTTACATGACAGACATCTCACGGAACTATTGTAGTCCCAACAATCCCTATTAGTCTTTATTCCATTAGAGTATATTGGCAGGAAAAATGTTTTCGTGTTAGTCTTATTTGTTTTGTCGCCAATCAAAATTAACTCATCAAACGCCCCACCTCTCTGATTAATCCAATCATTCTTATCATTAGGTTCAATGTCTATCCATTCAAGTTTGGGACTCGAAATAGACCTGAAATCCTTAACCATAGCCAGTTTCTGCTCACGAGATAGATAATCACCTATGTCATGATAATGAATTTTTGCCTTATTGCCTTTGGGATTATATTTTTTGGGGTTACGAACAAGTAGGGTGATGGTGACAGGAGTTCGAGAACCAGAACCGAATATTTTACCGCCCTCTTTTCTTGACAACTCACCACTTGTACGCTGATTCCCACGAAGATTTAGCACATATATGTCGGTAAAATCCTGTTCAATGCACTTGCGAAAACCATCCTGGGCATTCCCATCAAGCCAGCCACCATTGCTGATGAAGGCAATGATGCCTCCCTCGTCTTTTTTCAATCGATCTGTGCTCCAACGGAAAGCCTTGATATAAGTGTCGTATGTAGAGTTTTTATTTGTGGCGATTGATTTTTTTACATAAGTAAGGGCGATACTGTTATCCAGTTTCTCATACTTCAAATTCTGTGCATTATCGTTGGCACTCTTTTGTCCAGCGGAATATGGTGGATTACCTATAATAACTCTTACTGGCATTTTTTTCTGTTTCAACATTCTTTCCGAGTTCTTCGGGAAGAGTTTTGAGAAAATGTCATTGTCTTCACCTTCATTCAACTGGAAGGTATCGGTGAGGCATATTCCGTCAAATGGAAGATATTCCTTGCGCTTTGTCAAGTCGTGGAAGACACTCTCTATGTTGATGTTTGCCACATAGTATGCCAGCAGCACTATTTCATTGCAGTGGATTTCCTTACGGTATTTCCGTTCAAGGTCTTCAGGACGTACGCAACCGCTTTGCAGCAGACGAGTCATGAATGTTCCTGTTCCTGTGAATGGATCAAGAATGTGGACGTTCTCATCAGAAAGCGATGTCTCAAATTCAGTTTTTAGAATATCATTTACTGAATGAATAATGAAATCCACACATTCAATTGGAGTATATACAATGCCAAGTTTCTCTACGGTCTTAGGAAAAGCTCCTTTGAAGAATTGTTCATAGAGATTGCGGACAATCTTCTGCTTACCTTCGAGATTGTCAATCTCACCTACATTCATCTTCACGCTCTCGTAGAAGTTATCAAGCAGACGGGTGTCCTTTTCAAAGGCTTCGTCGTGGAGAATGTCGAGCATCATCTGCATTGATTCACTTACAGCATTGTTCTTGATGAACTCAAAGTCACCGAAAAGAGCATCGAAGACTGGTTTGCATATCATGTGCTGAGCAAGCATCTCAACAGCCTGTCCTGTGTCAATGGTCGGGTTTATGTTCTTTTGCAGACCACGAAGGAAGTCGTTAAAATATCCTTCATATTTCCCTCCTTCCCTAACCAGTTCACTTATGCGTGCTATAAACTTGGTTGCTATCACACCTACATCCTTTGCCCAGTTCTCCCAATAGAATCTGTCACCGCATTTCTCTGCTAATTTTGCATAGAATTCATTCTGTATATCACCAAATTTTATTGCTAACTGTGTTGCGACCTCTCGATTTGTCAGTTCTTTTGAGCCAGAGCCTTCACTCGCATCAGCATCGTTGCCATTGCCTCCGACACCGATACCACATCCTCCGAAAATAACTTTTGCAGTCTTATCGTTGTTGAGATTCAACTTGTTTACCTCTGCGTTAAAGCAGTCATCATGGCTTCTTAATGCATTGAGTATTTGCCATACAACTTTATATGTGTCATTGTTTTCAAGAGCTTGTTCTGCTTTCACACCTGCTGGTGTAACAATAGGTATTATTATATAACCATATTTTTTTTCATCCGGCTCACCTTTTCTAAAATTGCGCATTACGCGTCCTACTGACTGTACTACGTCAACCTGACTGTTGCGTGCACTGAGGAAAAGGACTGCATCAAGCGCAGGCACGTCAACGCCTTCACTAAGACAACGAACATTTGTCACGACACGACATTCACGTTCGTCATCATGTTCTTCACTTAGCCAAGCCATAATCTCATTGCGCTCTTGACTATTCATACTGCCATCAATGTGCTTACATTTCACCGAAGCGACATGACTACGTTCTTCTTCGCTTAGTTTCTTGTCAAACAAGTCGCTTATAATTGGCAGTGTTTTAGCTACTACGACACTTGAGCCCGGAGCGTTTTTCGATTTTCCATTCTTACCTGTTGCATTACAGAATGCCACAGCTCTACGCATGATACGAGGGTCTGCATCCCATGTCTTACCATCATCGCCATACATCACCTTGCTCAAACCGTTTATGACTCCTATAAGTTTGGACGTATCATCGAAATTGTATTCAGTATATCTTTTGTCTGTTATTAAAGCTTTTATGTAAACAGGTAATTCACTTTCACTGATTGTAAGGACGAATACCTTGTAATCGGTGAGCAAACCATTCTGAACAGCATAGGAGAAATTTACTCTGAAGAATTCCTCACCATAGATTGATTTATCGTCCATCGAGCATAGTACACAGTCGTTGAGGCTTGCCTTGACCTTTGCACTGTTACCGTAGAGACGAGGTGTAGCCGTCATGTAAAGACGTTTACGACCTATCACATTGTCATCGTTGTGAATCTTCGTAAATGCACTTTCGTCCTTATCATCAAACACAACACCAGTTGTTCTATGTGCTTCGTCACAAATTATGAAATCAAATACACCATATTTGTTATTGTTATCCTTCAAAACTTGTTTCTGTGCATCATGAACTGCATCCACACTTTGGTAGGTAGAAAACACAACTGTCAGTCCGTCATAATCTTTGTATGCGTTAAGCTGTCGGGCAATGGTAATCGGGTTTGTAGATGCAGGCTTGGCAAGATCAACGGCACTGCTCAGCGATTCATCGGAATCATTCGTGCTTCTCTGCGCCTTGTTGTCAGAACAGATACATACTGCTTTGATGGGTTTCCGAGAATCTGCCATCCATGCATTAAGCGACTGACCGAGAAGTGCAATACTTGGAACCATGAACAGAACAAGTCCTTTGCCGTCAAGCTGGCCTTCCACCATTCTCAATGCAGTGAAAGTCTTGCCTGTGCCGCAAGCCATGATGAGTTTTCCTCTGTCATGGTCCTTGTAGTATTCCCGGGCTGCCGTTATGGCATTCAGCTGGTGCTTTCTTAATTGTTTTCCTTCCCTGAGAGCTGCATGCCCCTCCATTCCGTCAAGAAGTTTCTGCCAGTCTACAGGACTATCCTCCAAGTCTTTTATGCCAATTCTATTAACAGGAGGAGTCTGATTGTGGATTGTCTCTTCAGCATGTATGCCCCATTTATTAGTTGTACTAATCCAGAGGCGCTGTGTGAATGATGTCGTCTGGAATGTTTCTGCATCAGTAAATGATTTTCCACTTGTGGCTATAAAACTGTCAACCATCGCTTTGTCGATGGTTGTACTTTCCTGATAGCATTTGCATTGAATTGCGCAGTATTCACCTAATTCCGTCTTTGCAACAAGATCGATTCCAGTATCCGAACCACCGAAATCCTTACGGCCAGGAAATTCTTCCCACATCCATACTTTACTAAAATCATTGAAACGAGGGTCTGTCATGAGCCACTGTTTCATTAACTTCTCAAACCTTGTGCCCTTCTCTTTCTCGTTAAATGAAGTGATGCGAAATTTGTTAAGAACTTCCTTGAATGTCATAATGTCTATATATTTATTTGAGGTCTTTACCTCTCGTATTGCATAATTTTCTTTAACCTATCAACTCTAAACTTCAAAACTGACTCTAAACTCTCCACTCTAAACTTTTCCTTATATGACATTTTCATTGTCACCTTCCTCGTTGTTAATCTCCAATGTCTGTTCTCCTTCCTTTACCAATCGTCTTGTAATTCATCTTCATTCTTCCCATCTTCATCATCTAAGTCTGAATCATATTCATTATTGCTATAGTTGTCAAGACTACTGTCTGATTCCTGTTCTTCTTGTTCTTCGTTCTCAATATCTTCAAGTACGTCCTCGACAATATTCCAGGCTAAAAATCCTAATAGTGACATAGGCTGATGATTGCAATGGTTATTATATTAATACACTATTTTGTTACGTCTGAAAACCTGATCGAGAGTTATGCCATTCTTGTCCTTCCACGCAAACCATCCATTTGACGAAGTTCCTCTTACCATAACTGCAGCTAAGCTGGCATATTCAATAATGGCATCTTCCTTTATAACGTAGAGGCCATTCTCAAAAGAAACATGTTTGCTGATGAATTCCGCGCGTTCTACTGCCAGCTCGTCCCTGAGATGGTTGACTGATGAATTATTTATAGTGGACCCTTTCAGAATGACAAACTTTCCATCTCTAACCTGCATGGAGGCATTAGTTTTCGTCCTTTTGTCCTTGATGAAGAACAGCCGTCTGTCTACTACATCTGGATTAATCTCTCTTGCTGTTTTCTCAGCCTTGACAGGTTTTTCTTTTCTTGTTTCGACCTTTTGTGTAGTCTCAATGACTTTTCCGTTTTCATAGACTTCGATGACTGCATCAGGTTGCATCATCGCAATCATCCTGAATATCTCAAGAGCCTTGGAAGGGTGTACGTTGAAAAACTCTCTGCCCTTGCGAATACGCATGTCTGGATTAATCAGGTCTATCTGCTTATGTATGATAGTCTCAATCTTATCGAAGTTCTCTGTCCTGAGAGTAGCATAAATCTCAAATGGTAATGGTACAGAAGTATTGTCAAGTTCCTTGCTCCTGACGTCTACTGGTCTGCTACTTTTACCAATCTTAATCCAGTCCTCTCTGAAAGAAGGATTAGTCAGAATATATACGTATCCGAAATTTTTTCCCATTTGCCTCTCCCTTCTTATATGACATTTTCGTTGTCACCTTCCTCGTTGTTAATCTCCAGTGTCTTTGGGTCTGGTTCTTCCTCGTCATCGTACTGGTCGCATCCGTAGAATGTGCAAGTACCAAGCAGAACGATTGCTGTCAAAAGTAGTCTTTTCATATCGTATTCATTCTTTAATTTTCAAGTACGCCCGATGTGCCTCTGCCGTAAATGATGAGTCGGGGCGCATGCCTGTGGGATAGTAGAAATTCACCACATTATCCTTCATGCTCAATGGGTAATAGGAGATACTGTCCGAGTACTTTAGTACTGTGTCTGCCAATACGCCTATAAGGTCATTGCGCGAAGTGTCCGGCTCTTTCAGTTCACACATTTTGAGATAGAATGTCTCTTCCGGATTTCCCTGAATCAACACCCCTTCCCTTGCATGAATGATGTTCAGCCTACGTTGCTGAAGATGTACCAGCCCATTGTCCGCTATCGCATCACATACCCTTACGTTGCTGCTGACTAAGGCATCATAGCCTACGCAGAGAGTCATCATCCCGGCAGGATGAATCTGGAAACTGTCACAGACATCAAGGTCAGTGCGTATGGCAAAGGTGTCGCAAATGAGAGCGTTGGAATCAGAGTCATGCTCCAGGGCATTCATGAATTCAGATGCCATGTAATACAATGCATACCCAATCAGTGAGAATGTCACGACCATTGCACCGAATCTTATGTATCTTGCCTTCCACTTCATGCCCTCAGTTTGTTCGTACGTATACAAAAAGCATGGCCACCCAGTGAAGGACAGTCATGCCTGTGATATGATAATTCCGGAAACGAAAAATTACCCCCCCCATAAGGTTACCTGCCATGCGGAACCCAGCCATGTTCGTGGCCATTGCGTAAGACAGGTATGTGGACTGACGGTAATTCATATAGTTAAAATTCACTTTGCAAATATACGAAAAATTTTCAAACATCGTAACGTTTCAATGAAATATCGTAATGTTTTTTCTTGGTGGATTGAAGAAAAAATATATGGCGGTTTGGTAGCTGATGTAGATAATCATCTAAGAATTAGTTGTATAGAAATTTTATTCGTTAACTATTTTGTCGTTTTGTCGTTTTGTCGTTTTGTCGTTTTGGGGTTATAGTTTTTGGGGGTTGCGTGCGTGAGTAGATTAAAAATTATTTATTATTTATTATTATTATTATTTATTATTTATTAATAATAGCGCGTGTGTCGGAAAAGACAAAAAGACAAAAAGACAAAAAGACAAAAAGA
>CALELI010000063.1 GCA_937902455.1 uncultured Prevotellaceae bacterium
CGCCGACCCTCTGCTTGTAAGGCAGATGCTCTAAACCAGCTGAGCTAAACGCCCTCAGTCAGCCGCCTTTCGTAAAGCGAGTGCAAAGGTAGGAAAAAAATATGAAACAAGAATAAGTTTTTGAATGTTTTTTTCAAAAAAATTTATGGCATAGACGCACTTTTGGCACTTAGTGAACTGACTATTAAGGAATAGTGGCACAAATCGCCTGATAAAACATTTTTATCTACATTGACAAGATTAAAGCAAATCATCCAGAAACTGTAAGATTACGCCCTGTGTCCTGTTTTTCTGCTCACAGGGCTCACGTGAGACTTTCTTAATCGTATCTTTTCTCTATAAAACGAACTTTTCTTATCTCTGGTGTTGTATGAATCGAGATTTTTTTCTAAATTTGTAGTGGAAATTAAAGTCACAGACATGAACAAGTTGTTTTTATCTTCACTACTGACATTGATGTGTGTCGGTGGATGGGCACAGAATGATTTAGCTGGTTATGAATATAGCAGTACGGTATCTGCGCCGACAGGGAATGAATGGCAGAATCCGGAACAGTTGAGCCTCAACAAGGAACAGCCTACTGCATATATGTTTCATTTTGCTTCGGAGAAAGAGGCAGAGAATGTCGTTGCAGAGAGTTCACCGTACTATAGGACATTAAAAGGTGTATGGAAGTTTTCGTGGGTAGCGTCTCCTGAATTACGTCCCATGGACTTCTACCGGACAGACTATGATGATTCGGGATGGGATGACATAGAAGTGCCGGGATGCTGGAACGTACAGGGACTGCAGAAAGACGGCAGCATGAAATATGGTGTCCCTATCTATGTGAACCAACCCGTGATTTTCTTCCACGAAGTAAAAGTGGACGACTGGAAGAAGGGCGTCATGCGTAAGGCTCCAGACAAATGGACCGTAAGCAAGTATCCTAATGAGGTGGGATCATACCGACGCACCTTCAGCATACCAAAGGAATGGAAAGGCAGACAGGTGTTCCTGAACTTTGACGGAGTGGACTCCTTCTTCTATCTATGGATAAACGGAAAATATATCGGTTTCTCAAAGAACAGCAGGAACACGGCATCCTTCAACATCACACCTTATATTATTAAGGGCGATAATGTGGTAGCAGTGGAAGTATATCGAAGCAGTGATGCGTCGATGCTGGAATCGCAGGATATGTTCCGCCTGCCAGGTATCATCAGAGATGTCTACATCACCGCTACACCTGAGATAAGCATCAGTGACCTTGTTGTCAGGACAGACAGCCTCATCAGTGGTGGACAGGCCATTGTCAGCATTGATGCAAAAGTGAGAAGTCACGGACGAAAGGACATTTCCAAATACAAGCTGACCTATGAAATCCACAAGGTGGAACTGTATTCCGACATAGCCGAAGAGCATGCCTGCCAAGACGGAGAACTGGAGAACACAGGCAGTGGCATACTGAAAGGCAAATGCACAATGGACGGAATCAGGACCTGGAGTGCAGAAATTCCGTACAGATACGTGCTTGTGGCATCTCTTAAAGACAGCAAGGGAAGAACCACTGACTGCGTATCGACTTATTTTGGAGTGAGGAAGGTCGACATCAGAGAAACACCTGCCTCTGAGGATGAGTTCGGGCTGAAGGGCAGATACTTCTACGTTAACGGAAAGCCCGTGAAACTCAAGGGCGTGAACCGCCACGAGACAAACCCTTCGAGAGGTCATGCCATCACGCACGAGCAGATGGAGAAGGAGGTGATGCTGATGAAGAGAGGCAACATCAACCACGTCAGGCTATCGCACTACAACAACGACCCATACTGGTATTATCTGGCAGACAAATACGGCCTGTACCTTGAAGACGAGGCTAACATAGAAAGCCACCAGTATTATTATGGAGATGCATCCCTGAGCCATCCAAAGGAATGGGAAGCCGCACATGTGGCAAGAAACATGGAGATGGTACATGCCCACGTGAACCATCCTTCAATCGTAATCTGGAGTCTCGGAAACGAAGCAGGGCCAGGCAAGAACTTCGTCACAGCCTATAACAAGATAAAAGAGTTTGACAAGAGCAGACCTGTACAATATGAAAGGAACAATGACATCGTAGACATGGGCTCAAACCAATACCCTGGAGTTGACTGGGTGAGAGGTGCCGTAAAGGGTACCTACGGAATCAAGTACCCATTCCACATCAGCGAGTATGCTCACTCCATGGGTAATGCCGGAGGCAATCTCGTTGACTACTGGGCAGCCATGGAGAGTACGAATTTCTTCTGCGGAGGTGCAATATGGGACTGGGTGGACCAGGCAATCGACACCTACACGACAAAGCCTGACGAAAATGGTAACACGAAGACTATAAAGTTCATGGGATATGGAGGAGATCACGGTGACTTCCCAAACAGCAACACATTCTGCATGAACGGAGTAATGTTCCCAGACCTCACCCCAAAGCCCGAATACTGGGAGGTAAAGAAGGTCTATCAGAATGTCGGAGTGAAGGCAATTGACATCCGAAACGGCAAGATAGAGATATTCAACAAGAATTACTTCAGTTCACTGGATGACTATGTAGTGAAGTACAGTCTCGTCAGAGACGGTAAAGTCATCCAATCCATTACCGACGAGAACGGGAAGACACGAATCAATGCACGAGAGAAAAAAGTCGTAACCATACCAATCAACCTTGGTGAGCTTAGTGCTGACTGCGAATATTTCCTTAATGTAGAGTTCCTGCTGAAGAACGACAGGCCTTGGGCAGAAGCAGGATACGTGCAGATGGCAGAACAGCTACCGGTCAAGACTGAAAGACAATTTGTCGACATCAATAAGGGAACCTCAAATGCAGGCATTAAATTCCAGTCGGACAAGGTCTCAACAATCGTTCAAGGCAGAGGATTCAGGGCTGAGTTTGACAATGTACAAGGTACGATCAGCAGGCTGACCTATGGCAACAAGACCTTTATCAATTCCGCAGAAGAGGGTCCGAAACTCGACTCGTTCCGTGCTCCGACCGACAACGACAACTGGTGCAGGCAACAATGGTATCAGAACGGACTTGACAATCTCGGACACAAGGTCATCGGAAACCCTATCGCAGAAAAGAGAGAAGACGGTGCCATCAGTATCAAATACACAGTTCAGAGCAAGAACGAAAAAGATGACTACGACTTCAACTTCCAGTCGAACATAGTATATGTGGTATACGGAGACGGTAGCATAGAACTGGAGAGCAGCATTCTCAGCAGCAATGTAGCTCTGGCCCTGCCACGACTGGGATATATCTTCAAGCTTCCGAAGACACTATCACAATACACCTATTATGGAAGAGGACCACAGAATAACTACAACGACCGCCATGCAGGTTCATTCATAGGCTTGTACAAGAGTTCCGTGAAAGATCAGTTCGTGAATTTCCCTCGTCCTCAGAGTATGGGAAACAGGGAAGCAGTACGCTGGTGCTCCCTCACTGACAAAGAAGGAGACGGCCTGCAGTTCATTTGTCTCTCCGACACAATGAGCACCTCCGCACTCCCATTCAGCGCACAGCAACTTGCAAAGGCAAATCATCCGCATGAACTGCCTGAGAGCGATGCCACATACCTGCATCTTGACCTCAAAGTCAACGGACTCGGAGGAAACAGTTGCGGACAGGGCGGTCCACTTCGTCAGGACAGAGTATTCGGTGCGGTCCACCAGATGGGATTCATCATCCGTCCAGTCAACGCATCTACTGACCTTACAGGACAGTCAAAAGTCTGCACAAGCACAGAAAGACCGACATCATCGGTCGCTGACCTTGGAGAGATTCCTCTGACAATCCTTTCTGCCAGTTCGCAGGAAGACGGAGAAGGAGCAGAGAACCTCATAGACGGAGACCCCTACTCTATCTGGCACACAATGTACAGCATCACCGTCGCCAAGTTCCCTCACTGGATTGACTTCGACTGCGGAAGCGAGAAACTGATAAAAGGCTTTACATATATGCCTCGCCAGGAAGGCAGCAACGGCGACATCAAGGACTATACCGTTCAGCTCAGCATGGACGGAAAGAACTGGAACGAGCCTATTGCAAAGGGAACATTCGAGAACAACAAGAAGCAGAAGAAGGTGATGTTCGAAAAACCTGCAAAGGCACGCTATTTCCGATTCACAGGACTTAACAGCCAGAACGGCCAGGACTTTGGTTCGGGAGCTGAATTCAGTATTATAGCAGAGTAAGATTGTCATCATCCAAAAATGTGGGTACAGCACTGCGCGGCTGTACCCACTGAAAATCAATTTGATAAGTGAGAAAATGATATTTCGTGTTTATTTACCATTCTTTTCGGCTTATTAAAACAGAGCGCTGACTCTGAGTTTTGCTTTCTTACTATATATTCTCGTGCCGAACAAAAACTTAGAATGGAGCAGGTGCATCGTCCGCTGACAAGCTACCTATCGGAGAATCATCCGAAACACTAATATTTTTTGTCTTATTCATCTTTGAACGTACTATCGTTCCATTTTCCTCTCCCGGAAGCGGAATGCTATGGTCGTTCATGTTGAGGAATCGAGCATAGTTGGATACGAACCTGAGCCGCACATCACCCACTGCACCATTACGATGCTTGGCAATTATGAGTTCTGCTATTCCACGCAGGTTGTTATGATACTGATCCTCGTATATCTTGTAATACTCAGGCCTATGGATGAACAGTACCATATCGGCATCCTGTTCTATGGCTCCTGATTCACGCAGGTCAGACAACTGAGGCCGCTTGCTATCAGTAGGATTCTCTGCCGTGCCGACTCGGTTTTCCACTGCACGGTTCAACTGTGAGAGGGCAATGATAGGAATATCCAACTCCTTTGCAAGTCCCTTCAGTGAACGTGATATGGTGCTGACCTCTTCCTGTCGTGAACCGTACGACATTCCTGATGCGTTCATCAGCTGCAGGTAGTCGATTATTATCAGTTCAACATGATGCTCACGTACGAGTCGACGTGCTTTTGTCCTCAGTTCAAAGACAGAAAGCGATGGTGTGTCGTCAATATACAGAGGAGCATCATACATGTCTCTTGACTTCACGTCGAGCTGTCCCCACTCGTATGGTGCAAGGTTTCCGCTACGGATCTTGTCGCCAGTAATCTCACACACATTCACGAGCAAACGGTTGACAAGCTGCACATTCGACATTTCGAGCGAGAACATCGCAACAGGTTTCCTCATGTCGATGGCAATGTTCTTCGCCATAGAGAGAACGAATGCAGTCTTACCCATGGCAGGTCGGGCAGCTATAATGATGAGGTCCGACTTCTGCCAGCCATTCGTAATCTTGTCAAGGTCATCAAACCCGGAACTTAATCCAGAAAGGCCATCCTTTCTTGCAGCTGCTGACTGGAGCATTTTCATTGCTTCCTTGATTACAGGGTTTATCTGGGTGAAATCCTTTTTCATGTTTGTCTTGGAAATCTCGAAGAGTTCCCCTTCTGCTCGCTGCATGAGCTCGTTTATATCCTGTCCATCGTCGAATGCGGCACGCAAGGTGTTACTCGAATAAGTTATCAGCTGTCGTGCCAATGACTTCTGAGCAATAATCTTCGCATGATACTCAATATGGGCGGATGACAAGACTTTCTGAGTCAGTTCTGATATATAATAAGGTCCTCCTACTTCTTCCAACTCGCCAGTGGAGCGGAGTTCCTCAGTCACCGTCAGGATATCGATAGGCTTGTCTTCGGCAGACAGAGTCTGAATCGCACGGTAAATCTTCTCGTGCTTGGAATCGTAGAATGATTCCGGCTTCAACATGTCGGCCACTTGTCCGAATGCGTCCTGTTCAATCAGGCAAGCACCTATTACGGCTGCTTCAAAGTCCAGTGCTTGTGGCTGCTGACGTCCCAACTCACTCTCCACAGGTACATCTACTCTCTTTCTTCGGGTCGTTGTTCGCTTCGTTTCTGCCATACCTATCAATTTCTCGACAGCAAAATTAGGGGTTTTATTTTATATTATGTACTCAAAGTTATAAAAGCTTTCAACACGATTGTTCATAACTCTGTTCATAACTGCTATAAAGAAAAAGGAAGTTCCCAATTATCAGGCAATTGAGAACTTCCAAAGTTTTTTATACATTTTTTACTGATGTTGTTCGCGAAGCAGGTCGTTGACGGTCTTCACCGGATTGAATGTGGCAAGTGGAACTTCCACAAATACTGTGTTCCAGTCACTCATGGCACCATTCCAGAGTCCCGGAAGTTCAAGCGCCTTGAGATCTTTACCGTTCTTGCTCTTTGATGAGATGAATCCCGTCTTAGGGTCAACGAAGTTCGTAAGGTCAAATGCCTTGCCTTCAAAGTCCTTTACACCGCACACAAGATCAACTGGGTTGAAGTGAGTGCCGCCTCTGAACATCTGGAGATATTCTGCGTTGTTAGTGTCAATCTGACTACTCTCAAGTATCTGCAGGGAGATTGTGCCGTCGTTGTTATATGCAAGGAACGGGCCACCACCTGGTTCACCTACATTCTTCACCATACCACAGACACGGATAGGACGATTCAGTTTCTTCAGGAGATAAGATGCAAGTTCCCCACCCTCCAGTTTTTCCACATCTGGATTGATGCAACATACATTCTTTTCAAGGAATGATGCAATCTCAGCAAGCTGTTCCTGAGAATAATTGCCGCTCTTAATAAGACGGACATACTCGAATATCTGTTTCTGGAGAGTGACAAGAACTCCGGCAATGAGTTTCTTGTACGTCACGGTATCGTCCTTCAGACGGTCAGGAACCACATTATCTATATTCTTTATAAATATAACATCCGCATCGAGATCGTTGAGGTTCTCTATCAGCGCACCATGCCCACCTGGACGGAAGAGCATCGTTCCGTCATCATTGCGGAACGGCTCGTTGTCGATGGTTGCAGCGACTGTGTCGGTACTGCTTTTCTGCTCGGAGAACGAAATGTTGTATCTCACATTGAACTGGCCTTCATAAGCTTCTTTCTTTTCTGCTACGAGTTTCTCGAACAATGGACGATGTTCCGGACTTACCGTAAAATGCACATTCACCTTGCCATCCTTGCCAGCTGCATAGAGAGCACCTTCTACGAGATGTTCCTCGAGAGGAGTTCTCACACAATCATCGTAGGCATGGAAGAAGAGCAGGCCTTTCGGAAGCTTTCCATAGCCGAGTCCCTGTTCGTTTAACAAGTTGTCAATAACGGCTTTATAATTGCCTTCTTCTACCAAGGATTCAATACCATTACCTTCATTTACAAAACATGAATCGTTGAGTGCTTCATAGAAGGCGAAGTTCTCGATGTTGTCAAAGAATTTCCTTATGAAGTCATTGTCTGGAGCATCGCTCTCGCCATCGAGGAATTCAAAAAGATTCTTGAACATTCTGCTTGCCGCACCCGATGCAGGTACGAACTTCAGTACGGAATGGTTGCCGTCAAGGTATTCGTTCCATGCCTTGAGATAGTCTGCCTTTTCCTCCTCGGCAGGACATTTCACGCCTCCGTTTTCTACGGAAGCTGCACCAGCCAGTTTCAGGAACGGAAATCCTGTGCGGAACTGTTCAAGCTGATGAACGACTGTTTCTTCGCTTATGCCTTTCTCTTGCAGAAAAGCCTTGTCTTCTTGTGTAAACATATTATTGATAATTACAGATTAATAACTTCAATTACTCATGATGATACGATTCTCCTTTCAGGATTGTCATGGCACGATAGAGCTGCTCCATGAATATCATCCGGATCATCTGGTGCGAGAATGTCATCTTCGACAGTGACAGTATATCGTTTGCCACCCTGTACACATCCTTGCTGAACCCATAAGGGCCACCTATCACAAACACGAGTCTTCGTGGGCCGGCATTAATGCGTTTCTCTATCCAGTCGGCAAATTCCACACTGCGGTACTCTTTCCCCCGTTCGTCCAGTAACACGACATAGTCACCGTCCTGAATGACAGACAGAATCATGTCGCCTTCCTTCTTCTTTATCTGGTCCTCACTATAGGCTTTAAGGTCCTTCAAGTCCCTTATAGTGACGATTTCCATCGTGATGTAATGTTTCAGCCTGTTGGCATATTCCTCTATGATGTCCGCAAATGTCTTCACAGACGTCTTTCCTACCTGTACGAGAACTATTTTCATCTTACATTAGTATTATCATAGACCGTTCTATACGGGCTGAAAGCCCAATATTGTTTCCAGCCCAGGGCAACGCCCTGGGTATCTGATGTGTTCGACAGCACGCCCTGCAAGCGTTGCCGTTGGGCTGTTGACTTATGCCACTTCGTGGCGAATTATCCTTCATCTGCTTACTTGTTTTACGCCTTTGACATCCTTGAGTTTCTTGATGAGGGAGTTGAGGCGGGATATGTCGGAAATCATGAGGACGAGATGACCAGAGAACAATCCGTCTTCGGATGAATGGATGTCGATACTGCGAAGTACTGTACCCTTTTCCTTGAGTATGATACTCGTGAGATTGTTAACGATTCCAATGTCGTCGTTGCCAAGCACATGAAGTATGACCTGACTCTGACCACCACTTTCCGACCATTTCACATCTATTCTCCTGTAAGGAACATTCTCAAGCATGTGTCGTGCGTTCTGGCAGTCAGCCCTGTGGATGGTGATTCCACGACTGAGAGTGACGAACCCCACAATCTTGTCGCCATAAATCGGATTGCAGCACTTGGCAAACTGATAGTCAAGTCCCTTTACGTTCTTGTCGATAATAAGTGTGTCGCCGTACTTGTCAGTTCCCCCACCCTGTGTCTGTTCAAGCCGGAAATTCTCTGCACTCTCCGTCACCTGGTCAGGATTCTCAGACGAAGGAGAGATAATCTCGAGATACGCCGTGATGACCTTGTTGACATCGAGGACCTCGTCGCGGATGGCCTTGTAGAACTCCATTGCCTGCTTGAACCCAAGTCGGCGCATAACCTTGTTGAGTATGGTTTCGTCGTACTCAATCTTGCGGTTCTTCATTCGACGCTCTATTTCCTCCTTGGCATAGGTGGCAGTGCGGAGTTCCTGCTCGTGGAGCGACTGGCGAATCTTGTTCCTCGCCTTCGATGTGATGACAAATGCCAGCCAGTCCTGTTTAGGCTGCTGGTTCTGACTTGTCTTTATCTCTACCTGGTCACCGTTCTCCAGTTTCGTCTTCATCGGCACATTCTTGCCATTCACCAATCCACCCGTACAGTGGCTGCCCACATTCGTATGGATGGAGAAGGCAAAGTCAAGAACCGTCGCTCCCTTCGGCAACTTGAAGAGGTCGCCCTTCGGCGTGAACACGAACACCTCGTCGCTGTAGAGGTCGACCTTGAACTGGTCAATCAGCCCTTCATCGCTCGAGTCGTTCGACTCCAGTGAGGCGCGTAGGTCGTTGAGCCAATTCTCAAGTTTTGTACCGCTGTCCTTCACTCCCTTATATCTCCAGTGGGCAGCATATCCGTGTTCGGCTATGTCGTCCATCCTCTCAGTGCGAATCTGAACCTCCACCCATTTGCCTTCAGGCCCCATCACGGTGGTGTGAAGGCTCTCATATCCGTTGCTCTTAGGCACGCTGAGCCAGTCGCGGAGACGTTTCGGGTTAGGATGATACATATCGGTGACTATGGAATACACCTGCCAGCAATCCTGCTTCTCCTTTTCCGGAACGGAATCAAGGATAATCCTGATGGCAAAAAGGTCGTAGATTCCCTCGAACTGGCATTTCTGCTTCTTCATCTTCTGCCAGATGGAGTGAATGGACTTCGTGCGGCCCTTTATGTGGAATTTCAACCCGGCAGCCTCCAGTTTCTGCTGCACAGGAGTTATGAACTTCTCGATATATGCGTCGCGGGAACGCTTCGTCTCGTTGAGCTTGTCCTTGATCATGTAATAGGCATCATGCTCAAGGTACTTCATGCTCAGGTCTTCCAGTTCCGACTTGATGAGGTACAATCCTAATTTATGCGCAAGTGGAGCATAGAGGAAACTGGCCTCCGTAGATATTTTCTGCCTCTCTTCCTCTGTTCCGCTGTCCTTCAGGCCTCTCATGCGGTTTACCCTCTCGGCAATGATGATGAACACCACCCTCATGTCTTCGGCAAACGAAAGCAGCAGGTCGCGGAAATTATCGGTATTGATTACCGGATTCTTGGAGTACAGGTCATTTATCTTCTTCAATCCGGAAAGGATGTGACCGACATCCTCACCATATTCATTCTGAATCTCATCGACACTCCTTGCACCAGTCCTCACTGCGTCGAGCAAGAGAATGCTTGTCACTACGGAACGCCCCATACCCATCTCGTCGACAGCTATCTCGGCGGTCCTCACATCAAACGTACTGACCTCAAGTGGCTTGAGTTGCAGACGTACATCTTCTATTAATTCCTGAGTAGTCATTATTGTTTGCAAATATACAAAACTTATTCCGAAATGACAAATACAAACGACATTTCTTTTAGTTAAAAAGATTAAAGATAGCGGAGAAACACTTTGGCCATAAATGTCGCTACCCAATACACTAACGGAGAAGAACATCTACATGAACGCAGCTGAAGATGCGAAATAAATGCAAATAAGGTCAACAATAACGCACAATAAGGTCATTGCATTATTAGTGCATCGACAATTGCACTATTAATGCGTTTAGCTTTGCATTATTAATGCATTTGGCGTTGCATTATTAATGCGTTAACCTTATTCTCAGCAATAGTGAACCTTCCTGTGCACTATTTCAGACCTTAATCTGCGTTTCAGAAGATGTTCTCCCCCTTAATCCGAGGGGTATTTCTCCGTTACAGGCATGGTGCATGATTGGAATAGCACATGCAAGCATTTGGTGTCTACTGCAAGATATACCTTATTAACTTAACTTTCGGAAGTTTGCATGTATTTGATTTTAACATTAATCAAACATTA